>NZ_JBSZCG010000093.1:0-41869 GCF_054166365.1 Corynebacterium sp. UMB8791
ATGGTGCGTAAACGCCCAGACGCCACCACCCCCGATACCCCACAGATTGGATCAACGATGTCCCAGCCAAAAGACGACCTACCTGTCAACCGCCCCGAAGTGTTTGGTGCTGCCGCCTCGGCAGATTCGACCGACCACGCCACCTGCATCCAGACGATCAACGCCGTCGCCCCAAGGCCGGACAACGCGCGGCCAGGGGTCAAGCGACTACTGCAGGGCGACGGCGCGAACCTCATCGTCTTCAATTTCTGCCCTGGCCAGACGTTGCCGGATCACAAGGCGGCCCACCCGATCACCGTGCAGTGCCTCAACGGGTCCCTCGAGTTCGAGTGCGGCGGCGAGCGTTTCCCGCTCAAGCAGGGAGAAGTTGTCCACCTGCGCGCGTACGTGCCGCACGCGGTCTACTGTCCGGATGATGCCCTGTCGCAGGGTAACATTTTGCTGATCAGCATGCTTACGGGCGAACGCCACGGCGAGCAAGACAGCTAACCCCAAACACAACCCTAAAGGTGCACGATCTCCACGTCGTCCCAAACTTCGGCGAGGTACTCGGCGGCAACTAACCGATGACAGGTGGAGGGGTCGGCTTCGGAGCAAAGGAGCACGGCGTCGTCAAAAAGCGAGCGGTCCAGCGACGAAACATCCCCAGCGTCGTACTCCTCGCGCAGCTGTTTCGAAAACTCATCGAAGCCAACCTCGTCATGCCGATACGCGCGCATCAGATCCGCCGACGGCGCGAGAGCCAGCTCGTGCGTGTACGGCATGTCCAGGATGACCCGCAGGAAGTAGCGCAGGTCGTCCTTCTTAGTAAACCCGGCGAGCTGGTTCGTGTTCGAGCGGCGAATATCCACCACGCGCCGCACGCCGGAATCGCGCAGAATGTCGAAGAACTCCTCCGCGCTCTTGTGTGAAAACCCGAGTGTGTAAATTCGCATAATCCTCCTAGATCACGAAGCCTTGCCCGCAGCCACCGGGTCGTAGCCCTGCTCGCGCAGCTCCGACGGCGCGTCGATCGAAAGGTCTTCAGGCTTCGGCGCAAGTGCATCAGTCACGCAGCCCACGGTACCGCAGGGACTCTTGCTTATCGACGCCCCACTGCCCCACCAAACGTCTCCCGCTGTGCCCTAATGTCCCTTAAGCCCGGATTACTCCCATCTGCAATTCTGTTCACAAATTCCCGACTCCGTTTGTGACGCCTATCCCTTCCCCTATCCTGTTCCCATGCCTACGATCCGCCGCGCCAGGCCCGACGACGCCGAAGCCCTCGTCGAACTGTCCATCGCCACGTTTACGGAGACCTTCGGCCACCTCTACGATCCGGCCGACCTCGCGGCCTTCCTTACCGAAGCCTACGACCTGCAGAAACACAAAATCCTCCTCGCCGATCCCGGCTACGCCACCTGGCTCGTCGAGGACAACGGCGCCCTCGTGGGCTACGCCCTCGCTGGGCCCTGCAGCCTCCCCCACCCCGACGTCCTCCCCGAAGACCGCGAACTCAAACGCCTCTACCTCCTTGCCGATCACCAACAGTCCGGCCTCGGCTCCACCCTCATCGAGCTCGACCTCGACTGGATCGGCCCGCGCACGGCGTGGCTCGGGGTCTGGTCGCAAAACTTTGGGGCGCAGCGCTTCTACCACCTCTACGGCTTCTCCAAGGCCGGCGAGTACTTCTTCAAGGTCGGCAATCATCGCGACCACGAATTCATCTACCGGCGCCCCGCCCTCTAACCTCTTCCGTTCAATCTCGAACGATTTTGGCGTCGTTATCCGACGGGCATTCCCAATTTTCGGGCACGGGCATTTGGAACTCATTCACGAGTATCTCGTATGCCGTTTGAGGACAGTCGCGTATAACGGCTGCTGTTTGGATCTTTCGCCATTTCAAGCGTGACTTATTTAGGTGCGCTTTCCATCTGCCTAGATCGGTATCGAGGTTGAACTCCTGGCGGAGGCTCTCTAAGACATCTTCCAATGACGGGCGGAAACGGTGCCCACCAGTAGGGAAATGGATTTTTGAGAGTCGAGGGAATTCCGAAGTAAATTTCTTTACCTTTTGATCATTGGTTGAATCCAACTTCTTTGTTAGGCCTAGAAGGTGGGCTACTTCGTCCCGATGCGCGTGAACGTGGAAGTGCGAACTCGGTCTGTTGCTTTTGTTGCGGTCGTACTCAACTCTGAAAAGCGGTTCGTCGTTTGATTTTGCTTGAGCGTGAACAGCGAAGCTGGAGTTCTCCACGGCCAAGAAACTGTGAGTTGAATCCCAGGTGCATTTAAACGTCGGACGCAATCCGAGTATTATGTGCCCGTTCCAAGATAGAGGAATGATGCCTACACGGTCCTCTATCTGCTTTAGGCGGATCGAAATGCTGCCGTTGTCAACTATTTTGCTACTAAACTCAAAATGCTGTCCGGTGAACGCCTCCACAGTGGCGGCCAGGTCTTCGCTGAACTCGGCGACCAGGGCCTGTAATTGCTCAGCGTTTTTAGTCATCGCCAAGGAGCCAGCGTAGTTCCGAAATACGCTCCCACACGGCGAATTCACGGGGCGTGAGATTGTAGTTGTCCGCACGCTCTTCAAACTCTTCGAACGAGTCCCCAGAAAGGGATTCGATCGACTTTTTGAGTTCAGCAAGCTCATGACGTGCAGCTTCTTTCGACAGATTTTCAACGAGCGGGGCGGTCATGATCGCTCCTTTCGGGTAGGGCAAGTGAAAATTGAAAATGAACTATATGCCTTTATCTTAACTTTGCAAAAGACAAATGGATCCTGCCACCCCCAAACGATATGGAACAAACGTGCGATATGTTTCTGGATTTTCCTGGTGAATGCGGTGCTGACCAAACTCCGTGAAACCGGCACGATCGTGCCGAAACTGCCTCTTGTGCACCACTATTCCGCACAATATACTTCAAAACGGCACGATCGTGCCGAAACTCCAAAAGGCCGAAACCCTCCAGAATCACAACACCGAAAGGCCCCCATGCCCCCGACACCCCGCAGTCTCGGCGAGCAGGCTCGCGAGCAACGCCGTGCCATGCGCCTGACCCAGGCGGACGTGGCCGACCTGTCGATGGTGTCGGAACGGTTCATTCGCGAGTTTGAACAGGGGAAACGCTCGGTTCGCCTGGATAAGGTTGAAGCCGTGCTGGCGGTGCTTGGCTTGGATGTGGTGGCGGTGCAGCACGTTCCGGAGGCGCTGCGCTAGCCAGGCGCAATTCTGTTCACAAAATCGCTAAGGACAGTTTTCGACACCTTCCGCCCAACCCTCCGCGCAGCTGGCCGTCGATAAGTTAGCTCAATTTCATTCATCGGCTAAGGTGTGTGGGGTCACATTATTGTCGAGCGAGAGAGGATTTCATGAGCGAGCGCGCCACGGACCCCGTACCTTTCAGCAGCGAGCACCAGGAGGTTGCCGCTGACGAGTTCGAGCTGGAGAACCTCACACCGGCGGACAAGCGCGAGATCCGCCGCACGCGGCGAGCCCCGTCTCCGGACGGTAGTACCTGGTCGTGGGCGATTACGCTGTTCGGTACCGCGGTCGGCGCCGGAATCCTCTTCCTCCCTATCGACGCCGGCTCCTTCGGCTTCTGGCCCCTCCTCCTTGCGACAATCCTGGTTGGGCCAATGGTGTTCTTCTCGCACCGGATGTATTCGAGGATTGTGTCGGCCTCGCCGGTCAAGGGCCTGGACGTCCTGCAGGTCATCACGTCTCTGGCCGGCCGGAAGCGTGGCTTGGCCACGGCGCTGATGTACTGGCTGGCGATCTACCCGATTGTGCTGATTTATGGCGTTTCGGTGACGAACACGATGGACAGTTTCATCGTGAACCAGATGGGCGGCCCGCACGTGGACCGTTGGCTGCTGGCCACGATTTGCGTCGGCGTGATGACGGGCGCGTACGCCCTCGGCAAGAAGGCGACGCTGTGGTTCGCAAACTTGCTGGTCTACCCGCTGATCGTGGCACTGCTGGCGGTGTCCCTGTACCTGATTCCGTATTGGGATCTGGAGAGTTTCATGGCGTATAAGTCGGATGTGCCACTGTGGAAGGCGATGCTGTTTGTGTTGCCTGTGCTGGTGTTTTCCTTTTCGCATATGGCGGCTGTGTCGCAGTCTGCGTTGGATGTGCAGAAGTCGCACGACGGTGATGTTGCCGGTACGGAGAAGGAAGTATCCAAGATTGAGCTGATCACCTGCACCCTCCTGGTCAGCTTCACGATGTTCTTCGTCTGGTCCTGCACGCTCGCCCTCGGCGCGGATGGCATGGCCGCCGTGCGCGAGGAGAACATTCCGGTCCTCTCCTACTTCGCCAACACGACGAATGCCCCGTTCATGGCGGTGGTGACTCCGGTGGTCGCGCTGTGTGCGATTGCGTCGTCGTACTTTGGGCACATGCTTGGCACGGAGGAGGGCACGCAGTACCTGTTGCGTGCGGTGGCGCCGAATGCGACGGAGAAGTGGAATCCGCGTGCGGTCCGCGCGGGCATCTATCTCTTCGTCTTCGTATCGACGGTCGCTGTCGCCATCTTCAACCCGTCAATCCTGGATTTGATCTCGGTCGTCGGCGGGATCTTCATTACTTTGCTGGTCTACATAGTGCCGATGCTCCTCTTCCGCCACGCGACCGCCTTCCGCCATTACGCCAACCAGCCGGAGGCGATCTTCGTGTTCGGCCTGGGCATCGTGATCATTTGTGTCACGGTCTGGCAGATGGTGGCGTAGTACGGCGGGTTGCACGTTTATGGTGTGGATGTTACAGTTATAAGTGTAAACCCTCTGGAGGTGAAGCGCTGTGACAACGAAAACTAATCCGGCAATTGAGGTCACTCAAGCTGTCGAGCAGCAGGCCAGCCAGGTCGTGGCTAACCCCGAAACGTTTCATGATGCCGTGCGCGGTACGTTTCCACCTGCATTAGCCTCATTTATCGAGTCCATCTTGGCCAGGGTCGCGCGTGGAGAGAGCGTCGCGCTTTCCCGCCCCTCCGAGATACTCACCACCACTGAGGCCGCTGAGTATCTCGGGATCTCTCGGCCGACTCTGATGAAACGGATTCGAGAAGGCGAAATCGATTACTTCAAAGCCGGGTCACACACGCGGCTTCGCAGGGAAGACGTCGTCGCATACTTGCAGCGGTGCCGTGCGCGCGCACGTCACGAGTTCGATGCGATTCGAGAGCTCGATAATGAGATCGAAGGCCTGTGAGTATTCCAGTCCTTTTTGACGCTAACGTCTGGTACTCGCGCACTCTCACCGACTGGTGCTTCCTTCTCTTCCTGGGCTCTGATAAAGATGTCGAGCCACCATTCTTTCCAGTGTGGACCGAGGATATTATCGCCGAAGCTCAGTATCATTTGCGCAGAAATAACCCACACGCTCCCGAGGGTGCTATTTCAAAACGCTTCAAGCGAATTCGCGGTGCGTTGGCGGAATGGGAAATCTCCGGTTTTGTTGTTGGTAATTATGGGTACGCGGACATTCATGATTATCACGTTCTCAGCGCTGCCGTGGCTGGCAACGTCCAGTGTGTCGTCACCAGCGACAGGGGACTCGTTGACTATGTCGACTCACAGCAGTTTCTGTTTGACGTGCTGACTCCGGATGATTTCTTTTGCCACATTTTTGAGGCGTTCCCAGGGCTTTGTAAGAGGGTAGCGCAGGAAAACGAGGCTTATTGGGAGAAGGTAAAGGGCGTCAAAGCGGCGGACCGGCCGATAACCGCCGTAATGCTAGAGCGCTCGGGCTGTCCGAATTTCGCAACGGTTATTGATTACGTTTTAAGGTAGCGAGTGCAGTCGGCGTTTCGCGCACCACATTCCATTGCTGATTGTTCGCGAACTGGGGAAATGGCATGCGACTCGGTCGAAAATAGAGATTGTGGTGCACAGGGAGTTCGCAGAGTGCCAAATCTGACATCGCGTAATATCTAGCACTTTGCTCACCTGGGAACTATAAATGGACAGACCAAATGGGGTTGCATCTCTTGGCATGCGTCTCACTTTGCTAGGCGCCAAATTCCCTCGCCGGAGGTCGCCGACCTGAGGGAATGTAGTGGAGCCTCGCCGAAAAGCCGGGTTTTGGTGCGCAGCGCTCCGCCGCTACGTAAATCAGACGCAGCCCGGGAATACTCTCAGCGCCGACGCGTTAAGATAGTTGACACGTCACATAAATGAGAGGGGCTAACGATGCACATCGGAATCCTGGGGGCAGGCAAGCTCGGTACCGTCCTGGGCGGGCACGCTATCGCCGCAGGCCACGAGGTCACGTTTGCTGGTTCGGGCGATCCGGCGGCGATCGACCTGATTGTGCGCGCGCTCGTACCGGGCGCGGCGACTGCCACCGGAGGGGACGTCGTCAAGGTTGCCGGCGTCGTGATCCTTGCGTTGCCGCTGCGGAACTTCCGCCAACTGCCCGCCGACGCTCTGGCGGGAGCGCTGGTCGTCGACGCGATGAACTACTGGTGGGAGACGGACGGCCACCACCCCGAGCTTGCGGAGGCGAACTCCTCGCGGCTGGTGCAGGACCACCTGGCGCAATCCCGCGTGGTGAAGGCCTTCAACCACATGGGTTACCACGATCTTGATGAGGGCTCCGGGACCGGCAAGGCGATTGCGGTGGCGGGGGATGGCGAAGGGGACGTCGAAAAGGTGGCGGGGCTCGTTCGCGACTTTGGGTTCGATCCCCTGCCCCTGCACTCCCTCGATGCCGGGGTTGCGCTGCAGCCCGGGCACCCCGCGTTCGGTGCGAATGTTGACGTGCACACGCTACGCACACTGATCAACGACAAGGAGCAGGCATGACCACGGTAGATCCCGCAGCTATTGAGTTCGGCTTAGATACGTTCGGCGACATCCCTCGCAAGGAGGACGGCGCGCTGTTCACGCACGCCGAGGCGATCCGCGCGACACTCGAGGAAGCCAAACTCGCCGATGCCATAGGTGTCGACGCCTTCACCGTCGGCGAACACCACCGGCCCGACTACGCCATCTCCTCCCCACCGACGATGCTGGCGGGCATCGCCACCGCCACGCAACGGCTCAAGCTGGCGTCCGGGGTGACGGTGTTGTCCTCCGACGACCCTGTCCGCGTCTTCGAACAGTTTGCCACCCTCGACGCGTTGTCGAACGGCCGCGCAGAGGTAATCCTCGGGCGCGGATCCTTCACCGAGTCCTTCCCGCTCTTCGGCTACAACCTCGAGGACTACAACCAGCTCTTCGAGGAGAAGCTCGGCCTGTGGGCCGAGGTGGTGAAGGAGGAGCCGGTGACCTGGTCCGGCCAGACCCGAGCCGCGCTCAACAACGCGGACCTCTACCCGAAAACCGAACATGGCCTGACTACCTGGGTCGGCGTCGGCGGTTCGCCAGAGTCCGTCGTGCGCACCGCGAAGTACGGGTTCGGCCTCATGCTCGCGATCATCGGCGGCGCACCCGTCCGGTTCAAGCCGTACGTGGACCTGTACAAGCAGGCCTCGGCGCAGTTCGGAACCACCGCGCACCCCGTGGGCGTGCACTCCCCCGGCTTCGTCGCCGACACTGATGAAGAAGCCAAGGAACTCATCTTTGAGGAGTACGCAGCTGCCCAGCACCGCATCGGGAAGACGCGTGGGTGGCCGCCGCTGACCCGCAGCCGCTTCGAGTCAGAGATCAGCCGCGGCGCGCTCACGGTGGGTTCGCCGGAGACGGTGGCGGCGAAGATCGCCAACACGGTCCGCACGCTTGACCTGGGGCGATACGACATGGTGTACTCCACCGTCGGGCACATCCCCCACGCCGCCCGCATGCGTTCGGTGGAGCTCTACGGGACCAAGGTCGTGCCCCTGGTGCGCGACATGCTTGCCGACGCCTAGCACCCTAGCCCCGCGCCACCGGCCCCGGATTGCGGCGCGGCTTCAACGTCGCGTACGGCACCTACCGCGGGAGGATCACCTCGACTGTGCCGCACCAAATTCCATTGCCGACCGGTTGCGAACTGGCCTTTTACCCGCACGGTCCGCCGTAAACCAGGGTTCTGGTGCACAGCTAACTGACAGAAACCCTTGTGTCAGCGGAGCTAGTGACAAAAGACGCATCCGAAAATTTGCGACCTGGGAAAACACATGTTTTCAAAAACGGGAAATTGCGTCCTTTGTCACTCGCGCCCTGCGGACTCACCAGAAACCCGGGTTATGGTGTGTGCTCCTTCATCGCCAACGCGGAAAACTCCAGGTAATTCTTTTCGAAGCCGATTTCCGGGCCTGAAAGATATCGGAAAGATATCGGGCCCCACGACACGCACAAAAACGATATTTGAGCAGGTCAGCGAATTGTTTCGATATCTTTCTATCTCTTTTTATCTCTTTCGGCGCGGGAACGCACCACATTCCACCCCACGCAATCAGCGACTTGGGCTTTTGCACTCCCGCCCCGCCGAAAATCCGGGTTCTGGTGCACAGCAAACTGCCAGAAATCCTGTCGTCAGCGTTGCCAGTGACAAAGGACGCACCCCAAAATTCGTGACCTGGGAAAACACCCGTTTCCAAAAACGAACGAAATTGCGTCCTTTGTCACTCGCACCCTGTGACCAAGCCACCAACTACGCGCGTTGTGTCAGCGTGTAGGTCCACTCGCGTAGTTCCTGCGGCAGCTCGCTGAGGGATGGGTTTTTGATGTGGGCGCGGTCGACTGGGGCGTAGTGCTACAGCCAGTCTGCGTAGCGGTACCAGTTGCCTTCGGCCTGATTGAACAGGTAATTGCGCAAAAGTCGGGCAGCGCCTGGGAGGTGCCAGAGTTCGTCCCAGAAGCGGCCGGTGGTCTGGATGTGTGCGGCTCATGGGCGTTCCCACGTCGTTGCCGTGTCGCGTCTCCACGGGCACGCGGAGCAGAAATTGAGTACGGCGCAACACTGCTACCTGACGCAGTCCGCAACTTCCACGATTACACCGTGGCTCGCCTGGACGTCGTGGCACGACGCCTCCGAGGCAGCCTGGTCCGCCGAAGTGAAAACCGCGCAGGGCCGCACCGTGCCCGCGTCCGAAACGCTATGGATACGCACGCGCGAGGTCTGGATCTACGCCGTTGATCTCGATGTCCGTCCAATATTCTGCGACATCTCCGAGGTCATGCCGTCTACCTTGCTTGAGGAAATCCCGAGCAAATGGCGCGCCGGGCTTGTTCGGTGGGCTGCCAGCCGCGGCACGTCAAGCGTTGACGTCGACGTTGAAGCGCTTCGCTGGCTCTAGCAACCGAAGCACAGAGCACCATCGCTTGCGCCGTGGAGATCCGGTGAACGTGATGGTGTTTTCTTCGCCCCTAACGTGTATAAATATCAGGATTCAACTTTGATTGGGCAGCTCTTGAGCAGACCAGATACTCTGTTATACGAGGTTAAAAGACTATGGATGTCTTCATCGATAAGGCTAGAAAGTCGAAAAATATCGTGTAAGCGTTCCCGGAGAGCGTGCGACGCCGGGATTGTTAAAGGCTTGAGTAATACGCATTCGTGGTGGGCTACGCGATTCCGGAAATACGACAATCGGTATAGGAGCCAACGAACCTCGTCTGGGTCGGTGGCGGGGTTATAAAATGCCCTGTGGAGTGCGTCGTCCCAAATGGTTTTTCTGTAACTGTTAGTAATCTTGTCCTGGCGTTCACCTTCAGTGAACGGAACAAGGTTGTGCCACTTTCCAAAACTCACCTGGGACAATATGTCCCCCTCCGTGATTGGCGCTTGACTACGTGCGTGAGTGGGATTTTGGTCTCTTTTGCTTTTTGCCTCCACAGCCAGGCTAGTGGCGCCTGCTTTTGCGGACTCGAACAATTTGTTGAGCGGGTGCGGTAAGCCATTTTGCATAGTGAGCCAGTCCGGGTCGTGTGTTTGCTGGCGACACCACGATGAAAGCTGCTCATAAAATGCATTTCTCGTGACTACTTCTACTACGGCCAGGAGTTCCAGAAAAGCAGCGGAGATTTCGACATTCCACTTGTAGAGTGCAAGCGCGTCTTTCCTTCTCCCATCGGCCAAGATTAGATACGGGCGAGTACGTTCTCCGCCAAACCGATCGAGCATTGCTTGATGCCGGTCATAGTTGTGCTTCACAAGATCCCCCAGTCTTTCATTGTGTTTCCACAGAGTATGCTACAGTGAACTGCGAAAAGGCTCCTCGGTACTTCCCGAAGAGTCAGAGAGTGAGGGAGCGTTCCGTAGTTTTCACTACAGGGGCGCTCCCTCTTTAATTGTTATCTAAGCCGCCTTCTGTATGAGAGTGCACCAAATTCCACCCCGAGCAATCAGCGACCTGGCCTTTTACCCTCCTGCCCGCCAAAAACCCGGGTTCTGGTGCACAGCTAATTGCCAGAAACCCTTTCGCCAGCGGAGCCAGTGCCAAAGGACGCACCCGAAAATTCACGACCTGGGAAAACAGCCGTTTCCAAAACCGAAATTGCGTCCTTTGGCACTTGCTCCCTGTGACCAAGCCACCAGCAAGCCACCAACCTGCCACCAACCCGTCGTGCGCATTCCCTCACAACCGATGTGCGAGTAAAGTAGGCCCGTAATTTATGGGCAAACAGCCCAGAAGCCACGAGCCCAAAGGGCCACGAGGAAAGGGAGGCGCATTATGCGTGTTGGCATTGTCGGCTATGGAAACTTGGGCAAGAGTGTGGAGCAGCTGGTGAAGCTGCAGCCGGATATGGAGTTGTCGGCGATCTTCTCGCGCCGCAGCAAGCTGGACACGGACACCCGCGTGTTGCCGGTGGCGGAGTTTGGCCAGTTCAAGGACGAGATTGACGTCGCGATTCTGTGCCTGGGTTCGGCGACGGATATTCCGGAGCAGGCGCCGGAGTTCGCGAAGTACGTGCCTACCGTGGACACCTACGATAATCACCGTGACATCCCACGTCACCGCAAGGCGATGGACGAGGTCGCGCGCGAACACAACACGGTGTCCATCGTTTCCACTGGTTGGGACCCGGGCATGTTCTCGTTGAACCGCGCGATGGCGGAGGCAATTCTGCCGAATGCGCAGCAGCACACGTTCTGGGGCCCAGGCCTGTCGCAGGGGCATTCGGATGCGGTGCGCAGGATTGAGGGCGTCGCGAAAGGTGTGCAGTACACGATTCCTGCGCCGGATGCGTTGGATCGCGCGCGCCGCGGCGAGACCGAGGGTCTCGACGGCAAGTCCGCCCACAAGCGCGTCGTTTACATCGTGCCGGAGGATGGCGCCGACACCGCCGCCATCGAGCACACCATCCGCACGATGCCTGATTATTTCGTCGGCTACGAGGTCGAGGTCAACTTTATTGACGACGCCACCTTCGTCCGCGAGCATTCCGGCATGCCGCACGGCGGCCACGTGATCACCACTGGTGGCGTCGGCGAGAACCACCAGCTTGTTGAGTACACCCTGGAACTCTCCAGCAACCCCGACTTCACCGGCGCCGTCGCCGTCGCGTACGCGCGCGCGGCTGCCCGCCTCGCGGAGGACGGCAAGTCGGGTGCCTTCACGGTGTTGGAGGTTCCGCCGTACTTGCTGTCCCCGGTCGCCCTCGACGACCTGATCGCCCGCGACGTCTAACCCCGGCGTTGGGGTAGAAAGTGCGATAAAAGCCCCTTAGGGAATTTGTGAACAGATTTGCATGCGCAACAGGGCTACACTTCCTGGAAACACTGTTTTCAGGAGGCCTCCGTGAAGAAGTTTGTAGCCCTGATACTGCTCGCATTCGCCGTTTTCATCGCGCCGAGTGCTTCGGCGATCTCCGTGCGTGGCGACGCCGCTTCGCCCCGGTCCGCGGTGGCTGTGGTGTATGCGGGTGGGGGAGTGGAGGCGTCGAGAAATGGGTGGGAGGCGCGGCCGGCCCTGAGCCTGAGCAAGCTCTACCTGGGCTATTGGGTGCTGTACCACGGGGCGCCGCGGCATAAGGCGCAGGTGGAGGAGATGGTGCGCACCTCGAACGATGGCATTGCGAGCACGCTGGATGCTGCGTACCCGCAGGCGATTGACGCGATCGCGCGCGACTTCAAATTGAGCGCTACTCAACGGCGTGGTAATTGGGGAGTGGCGAGTACGTCGGCGGTGGACGTCGCGAGGTTTGTGCAGGCCATCAGGCATGATCCGGTGGCCGCGCCGCTGCTGCGCGGCATGGCGCACGCGGCACCCGTCGCCGCGGATGGCTTCCCGCAGAACTACGGCACGTCGGGACTGCCCGGTGTCCAGAGCACGAAGTTCGGCTGGGCCGACGACCGTCGCAGCTCCACCGCGACGGTCAGTTATGGCAATGGGTTCGCGGTCGCGGTGCTCACGTACGGTGATGCGCATGCGAACACGGTCGATGCGCAGCGTGCCGTCGATACCTCGGTGATGCCGGGGCCGGGCGGTGGCCGCAAGGTCGTTGACATGTTGCCGCCGCAGACTCCGAACGAGATCAGGAACATGGTTCCGAAGCATTGGGAGGTCCCGGCGGGCTCGTCGGTGCCGTGGTAAGGCGAGGTCCTGACCAGCCATTACGAGAATAGAGTGGTCTAATCTCCCAAGGTTTCGACGTTTCAAGAAAACCTTGGGAGATTAGGGGGCAGGCGCAATTCTGTTCACAAAATCCCGAGCAAGCTTGTCAGCACACCTTCCACCACAGAACTCCGAAACCCGCGCCACTACTACTCACCCTTGCGGTACCTGCGGGAGCGCCCTCCTCCCACGGCGACGAGTAGTCCGTCATCTTCCCATCCGCTAATAAGGTTGGAGGCCGTTGAGCGGGACACGTCGCAGAGTTCGACGAGGTCCGTGGTGCGGATTTCGCCGAATTCGGAAAGCCATTGCAGCACAACGTTGCGTGCGTTATCCGGATCGGTACCGAGGTACCAGGCAGGCCGCGCGGTGGGGGATTCGTGATCGCGGAGCACCGCGCGGCTCGTCTCGTTGAGGAGCCACGCGTCCCCATGCTTGCGGATAAGCGGTTCGCCATTGACCGTCGTTTGGTGCGCCGCGGTCAGGGCCAGTTCGGCGGCTTCTTCCGTGGACTGCAGTGCTTCGGCAACGCTTCGGCGGGTGATGAAAGGGTGGTTGAACAGGAGGTAGAGGATGATGGCGATGCGTGTGTCGCGCTGGCGGGGCGTCGGCACGATGCGTGAAACGAGGTCCAGTACGGGTAGCTCAGGCTGCCCACCCACGAGCGTCGTTTCGATGTACGGGCCTGGCACCTGGATGATCTCCGGCGGCCGGTGGCCGAGTGTGATCATGGATTGGTACATGCGGTCAACGCCGACGCCCTGCTTGTCCACGAGGCCGATTGCTCGGTAGAGGTCGGCAAGGGCGGGGTAGCGGGCTTCCCGGTTGCTGAGCACGTTTGCCGCAGAAATGGCGGGCATGAATGGGCCGGGGCTGCGCACGATGAGGGTGCTATCGAGTTCGATCCAGCGGACGTCGACTGGTTCTTGTCGGTTCCAGTCGCGGTGAATCATGGCGTTGAGCAGGGCTTCGCGCACGGCGCTGTGCGGGATCTGCGGAATTGGCTGGTGTACAAACCCAGAAACGATGGTGTTGTTCTTGTTCACGATGCGCAGTGCCTGCTCGATATCTTCAAGCTGTTCAAGTGTCGACGTCCCCGCGTTGCCACTGACACGATTCAGTATGTTGCCGCCATGGACGTCGAAAATTGTCAGTTCGAGTACCGCGCGCGGGGTGGCGGCGAAGAGGGTGACACCTGCTTGGGTGAGGTTGTTGTTCGCATCGAGTGCTCCGAGGCCACGCAGTAGCTCCTCGTCGGTGAACTCGCGGAAGGCTTCTTGTTGACGCCGAACAATCTCAAGCGCTCGCGGCCGAACGTCGCTAACGCTGAGGTCGGACGCCTGCGCCATCGGGTCGAAGTTCATTTGCGAGCGCTGGTACTCCCACCATTCGGAGAGGTCCACCGGCTTGCACGAGTCGCCGACGCGCCAGCGCAGCTGATCACTCGTGTTGGGGACTGGTTGCTGGGACGCTGCCACAAAGAGGATCAGCAGCCGCTGCCCTTCAACTACTCGTTCTTCGATGGAAGGGGCAACCTGCACACGCTGGTAAATTTCTTGCCGCAGCCAATCGACGTCCAACTCCGTCCCAATAATGTGCCCCGTTTTGTCTTCGACACCGACGATGAGTGCGCCACCACCTGGGGTGTTAGCCATGCAGGCGACTTCGTCGGCGAGTTTGGTGGCCGCCATCGGGTTCCGGGGTCCGCCCGGCTCGATCTCAGGCCCGTTGCGACGCCCAGCTTCTTCCTTGAAGTCGACATCCTGGGTTTCGGTCGTCCTATGGACGCGTCCGTCCGCCGCCGTCGCCAGAATTGCGTCGACCTGTTCAGCCAAATCTTGCCGAAGGGGGTGAAAGCCGGGCTGCATACGACCCCTCCGACCTGCGATTGTTTGAATAGATATGTCTAATCTACCAAGGTTTCTGCGTTTCGGGGAAACCTTGGACGATTAGGCAGCTGTATTCGGTTAGGGTGGCAGGGGCCGTGATGGTGTTACGGCAGCATCGCTGCGATGTTGGCTGGCAGCATTGGCTTGAGCGCTGGCAGCGCGACAGCGCCGAGCACACCCGCGATCAGCAGTGCAACCGGTGTCCAGAATGCCGCAGCGCGTTCGGACTGCGTCATCTTCGAGGACTGCTGCAAGAGCTTATTGGTCTCGTACTCGCGGCCAGTAGCACAGGCTTCCAACGCCCGTTGTGCTTCGCGTAGGTATAACTGGTTTTTGTGTTTGGAACTTTCCTAGTTACGAGGTCGAGGTCATCCCTGTTGGCGTCAGTGCCAGTAATAAAGCGGAGAAGGTGTGCGGTTCCCGCGTACCCCTTTGCCTCAGCCTCCTCGGCGTATTCCTTAAGCTCACGCAGCTCCTGGGTTGCTTCAGCTGGGGTGTAAGAGCCGCTGTAGCCGACGTATTCTCCGTAAGGTCGTGCCTCAATCCAGCACTTATTGTTCTCAAACTTGTTGACCGCATAGGCGCCAGGAATGTTTGAATACTCGTGGGCGCCAGCGGTCGGCGCGAACGCCCCGACGGTCATGGTTGCGGCGAGGGCTACGGCTGCAATTTTCTTCACACCGAAAACTCCTTTGGGTGACAGGAAAAACAAGGTTCTTGTATATTCAAGCCCCCTCAGCGGTTGTCAAGGCTGCGGCCCGGGCGCGAAGTCAAGTGCAATTCTGTTCACAAAATCCCGAGCAAGCTTGTCAGCACACCTTCCACTCCAAAACCCCGGAACTCGCAGCGCCCCGGCCTACCCAAGCAGCGCGTTGTCGATGAGCCGCACGCCGTCCACCGTCGCCGCAACGAGCGCCAGGCCGGGCTCGGACGTCGGCTGCAACGTATCCGGATCGACGACCACCAGGTAGTCCAGCGTCACGCCCTCCGAAGCGGCAAGCTCCGCGCGCACGGCATCCACGTCCAACGCGCCCGCCTCGGCCTGCTCCTGCAGCGTCCGTAGCGAACGCGACAGCGCCAACGCCTGCGAACGCCCCGCCTCCGAGAGGCGCACGTTGCGGGAAGACTGCGCCAGGCCGTCCGCGGCGCGCGCGATGGGCAGGGTGCGGATCTCCACGTCGTGGTTCAGGTCGCGAACCATTCGGCGCAGCACCGCGACCTGCTGCGCGTCCTTCTGCCCGAAGTAGGCGATGTCCGGTTTGGCTAGGTTGAACAGCTTGTTCACGACGGTCGCTACGCCGTCGAAGTGCCCAGGCCGCGACGCGCCCTCCAGGACGGTGCCCATCTCGCCGGTGCGGACCCAGATCTGTGGAATCCCGCCGGGGTACATCTCCTCAACGCTGGGCGCGAACACGATGTCCACGCCGAGGCTTTCGCAAAACGTTGAGTCGGCCTCAATGTCGCGGTGGTAGTTGCGGTAGTCGTCGCAGTCGCCGAGGTTGTCGAACTGCAGCGGGTTGAGGAACACGCTGGTAATCAGCGTGTCCACCTCGCCTCGCGCGCGCTCGATAAGGGTGCCGTGCCCGGAGTGCAGGGCGCCCATTGTCGGCACAAGCCCGACGGTTCCGGTCGCTTCGGCGCGCGCCGCGCGCAGTTCTTCAACAGTGGTAATGACTCGCATGGTGGCCTTCCTTAGTCCTCGAACGATTCGGCAGCAGCAGGGAAGTCTCCCTTTTCGACGTCCTCCCGGTACCTCCGCGCCCCCTCCAGCAGCTGCGCGCCCAGGTCCGCATACTGACGTACAAACCGCGGCGTTTTGCCGCCGGCGCGGAACCCGAACGCGTCCTGCCACACCAGGATTTGCCCGTCAGTGCCGTTGCCTGCGCCGATGCCGATGGTCGGGATGGGAACCTCCTGGGTCACCCGCGTCGCGATTTCGGCGGGCACCATCTCCAGCACGACCGCGAACGCGCCCGCGTTTGCGACGGCGGTGGCGTCCTCAAGCAACTGCTGGGCCGCGTCACCGCGACCTTGGACCACGTAGCCTCCGAGTGCGTGCTCGGACTGCGGCGTGAACCCTATGTGGGCGCAGACGGGAATGCCGGCGTCGACAAGCGTTTTGATCGTCGGCGCCATCTCGACGCCGCCCTCCAGCTTCACTGCCTGCGCCCCGGTCTCCTTCATCACGCGGACCGCCGCGGCGAGCGCCTGCGACGGCGACTCCTCATACGTGCCGAACGGCAGGTCAACCACCACAAACGCACGCTGCGTCGAGCGCACGACCGCGGAGGCGAGCGTGATCATCTCATCGAGCGTAATCGGCAGGGTAGTGGTGTGGCCGAGCACCACGTTGGCCGCCGAATCCCCGACGAGCAGGAAGTCGATCCCGGCCTCGTCGAAGATCTGGGCGGTCATGGTGTCGTAGCTGGTCAGCGCCGTAAATTTGCGGCCCTCTGCCTTCGCCTGCGCGAAGTAGCGAGTACGGAGTCGTTTCATAGGGCCTTATATTAGGACGCTGGGTGGCGCCTCGCTGGCGGTTATTGAAAATCGGATGTCCACCATGGTGTACACAAAACCCTTTACAATCGTGCGAAATGCACTAGGTTGTGTAGAAACACTTTGAAAAACGGGGGGACACTTTGCGCACCTATACCTTGGCACCACTGCTCGCCGCCACACTTCTCGCTGGCTGCTCCAGCACCACTCTTATCGACGCCCCCTCCGCCCCCTCCAACGCCCCTCCCTCAGATTCTGCTGGTCAAAAAGCCTTCGTCTTCGAATCCGGTACCGTCCCCATCGGCGACTTCGACCCATTCACCCTCGCACCCGAGGACTACTTCGATCCCTGCAACGACATCACCGAGGACGAATTCCGCCGCGCGGGCTTCACCGGCGAAATCAAGAGGAGCACGGACGGGGAGATTGAATCCTTTTACGGGGCGTCAGCCTGTACATTTATCGACCGAGAAACGCTTTCTTTCATCGGTATGGCAAACGTGGATGCTAATCGAGAGGTTGCAGAAGATCAGGACGTAATTCAGGAAGGGTTTTCGTCTGAGCTGCTTCCAGAAATTTACGCTTATCATCAGGGACACTTTTCTTCGATGCCCAACACCTGCGTCGCGCAAATCGACACTGAGCAGGGAGGAATAGCAGTCTCTTATTACACACACGACGAGTCTGTCTCAGTGGATGATCATTGTCGTATCGCTGCAGAGTCAATTGAATCACTTTATCTATTAGGCAATAGCTAGTTTTTGGGGGGAAAATGACAAAAGTATTTATTGAAGTTGAAGATGTTGAAAGCGCAGTATCATCACTGAATTCCGTAGCACTGGATTCGATGTCTTCTCTGCATACCGGGTATATGCTGACTTCGGGAACCTTCTCCGCCGTCTCCGGCCTCCGCGAGGCAGGGGAGAAGCACGGGGCGATCTACTCGGAGCACGCTCCACTTGCGACGGACGCGTTCACGGGGAATGTGAAGTCGTCGGCAAAGGTGCTGAAGGTCTGCCTGGACAATACGGTGATGGCGGACGATTCGATCGCGGGGATTGTGAACGCGGTCGGGCTTAGTGGAACGCCTGGGTTGAGCGGGTTGGGTTCAAATCTGGGGATGTCGTCGGCGGCCGCGGTTGCGAAGAGTTACAAGACGCAGCCGTTCAGCAACAGTGCGGTGTATGCGTCGACGGATGGGAGCTTCGAGTCGCTGGTGAGCAACATCCTGACCACGAATACCGCGGTGCCGACGGGGTTAGCGTCGAATTGGACGTCGAATGCGCAGCGTATTTACGAGATGGTGGAGGCCATCGCCCCGGCCATTGCGTCCCTCGAATCTTCGGCGGAGACCGAGTTCGTCGCCCAGGCGATTGCGCGTCTCCAGCTGATTCAGGCGGCGGGTTCCGAGTACGCAGCCAACTCGGCGGCGCTTGCTGGGAATAACACGGGGTTGGCGGCGCTGGCGTCGTCGTCGCAACTTATGGCGGCGGCAGCCCAAGCTGCGGCGATAGCAGCTGAGGCCGTATCCCCGGCCGCGGTGAAGGCCGTGAAGGAGGCCTTCGTCAGTTCCTACCCGATGTACGTCAACTCGTACCTGCCAGCGACAAACCCGACGTTCGTCAAACTGCTTCCGGACCTCACCGACGTCACCGGTTCCGACTTCTCTATCAGCGGCCCGCCGAGCCCCACCGCCCCTGAGTTTGCAGACGCCCCAATGCCAGCGGGGCTCGCCAGCATCTTTGCGCACAACGGCTACACGGATCTCGCGAACGCGCGTGGCCCGCAGGATGTGTTGCAGCAGTTTGGGAAACCGAACCCGGACATGCTCAACGCTATCGCGTCCGGCGCCACCCCGACCCAAGTCGCCTCGGCGCAGGCCCCGACGCTTCCTCCACCAGGGGCGCTGAATGCCCCGGCGGCGAATGTCGCGCCGGGCGCTGGTCTCCACGGCGGTCTCGCATCCGGTGCAGGCGGGCTCAGCGGTGCGACGACCGGCGCCGCCTCCGCAGCAGGCTCCGGCGTAGGCGCAGGCCAAGGCGCATTCGGTGGCATGCCAATGGGCGGCGCAGGCGGTGGTGGCCGCCATCGCGCCGGGTCACTGCACCAGCAATCAGCAGGGTTCGGCTCCTCAGCAGGCGCAGCCTCAGGCTCAGCCACAGGCTTCGGCTCCAACGCTGGCCTCGCCGGCGGCGGCGCGGGAGGCTTCGCCGGGCGGCCGGGCACCGGGTCGACAGGCGGCTTCGGCGGCCAGACCAGTGCAGCGAGCGCCGCAGGATCTTCCACCAACACCGCAGGTCAGCAAGGTCAGCGAGGCGGCTTCATGGGTGCGCCAATGTCGCAGGGCCGCGGCAAAGATGACAAGAAGCAACGCCCGAGAGCGGTCACCAGTGCCGTCGAGAGGGAGGGCAACATCCACGCCCTGCTTGGCGACGCCCCCTTGGTCAACCCCGGCGTCATCGGCTTCAACGTGCGTGGTCGGTAGGCAGTCCAGCGCGCTGGCGTAGTTCGGCGGCGCGCTCGGGGCGTGGCCGCAGCCGCCAGATGTGCGCGCTCACCGCAACACCAATCGCGGCGAGCAGCAACGCCACCGGCCACAGCCCGACCACCACAATCACTACCCATATGGAGGCGCCCATCCCCAACCACAGCAGCCCCAGAATCCGCAGCTTCTGCGCGCGCGTCAGCTGTCCTGAGTAGTAGTCAATAATGAACGGGCCGAACGTGTCATGGCGCAGGAGGTAGCGCTCCAGCCTCGGCGAGCTCCTCGTAAAGCACACCAGCGCAAGCAGCAGAAACGGCGTCGTGGGCAGGATCGGCAACCACACGCCGACCGCGCCCAGCCCAAGCGCCACTAGCCCCACAATCATGTACACGTACCGCATCGTCGCCACATTCTAGCCGGAACATGCAACAATAGTTGTATGACTGCCTGCACTATCCTGTACGCCTCGTTCTACGGCTCCACCAAGGAATATGCCGATGAGCTGGCAAAACGCCTCGACACTACCGCCGAACCAATCTCCGACGCCGACTTCACCCCCGAAGGCCCCATCGTGGTCCTCGCGCCAATCCACGGCCCGAACAACCCCGGCGCCAGCTTCATCCGCAAGCTCCCCGACCCACTTTTCGACGCCCACTCCGTCTCCCTCGTCACCGTCGGCATGAGCCTGGACGAAGTGGCCGTCGATAAGGACTTTTCTGCCAAACTTTTGGGCAGCCGCGCGGACAACGTGACGCGCTTCTATCTGCCCGGACGCATGAACTACTCCGAGCTGTCAGCCGCCCACGCCGCCACGATGGCGGGCGTCGTCGGCGCCCTGCGACTCAAGCCGCGCAAGTCCGCGAACGACCGCATGATGATCGACACCTATAACAAGGACGTCGACCGCGTCGACTTCACCCGACTCGCCCCCGTCGAAGCCTGGGTGCGCGACAATGCTTAGCGGAGCAGCCTTGCCTGCTGCGCGAGTCCCCCGAGCAGGCCGAGGATGCCAAGCACGAAACCGATAATGATGCCGGCCTTCGTGCCGTCACCCATCGGCTCAGCCTTGAAATCCTTGCCCTGCAAGCAGGCCTGGAGCGCCATGCCATCGTTGAGCGCTGCGGTCTCCGCTGCGTCGGATGAACCAAACGCCTCGCTGAGCTGTGACGACTGCTGCGCGTTCGTCAGGTCCGTATCGGCCAGCTTCTTGAGACCATCTTGTTTTGAAACCCAGTTTTTGATGGCGCTCTGAGTGTACGTTCCGTTGTTCTGGGTCCAGCAATATTAAGAACGCGATCTCAGATCTGTATGACGCACGAAGTCTTCGCGTCCGCCCTGCGATTCATCAGGGAGTCGAACTTCTCACCGGAACCATGCTTAGCGACGACCAGCTCCGCGAATACCTGCGTAAGGGCTCGCCCGCGGACGTCCAACCGCTCGTTTCCTACATCACCGCGATCGCAAATGCCGACGGGGCGACCCTCGACCCGAAGACAACAACTCCACCGGACTCCGCCGAGCGGATCGCATGGATTTTGGAGCAGTTGCACCTGGGCGAGTTCTCTGAGGACATCGACGAGCTGCTCGTGTCGCCGGAGCCTTCAGTGATCGTTGACCAGGTTTTTGATGATTGGTACACCCCCGAGCGTGCCGCCAAGAACGCAAACTATTGGACCGACTACAAGAAAGTCCTGTCCCGTAATAATTGGGATGCGGCCTCCATCGCCGCCGTTGACGAGCAAGCAACGGAGGTGCTCCGCCGCCTCACCGACCCGACGAAGGCTGAGTACCAGTCCTCCCGCGGACTGGTGGTGGGCTACGTGCAGTCGGGAAAGACCGCGAACTTCACTGCACTTGCCGCCAAGGCCATCGACGCCGGGTATCGCTTCATCATCATTCTTGCCGGCACGATGAACAACCTTCGCGAGCAGACGCAGCGCCGAATGGATAAGGAGCTGTGCGGTAAGGAAGCAGTGCTTGATGGTTTGGATTACGAAAACCTCACGAAGGAAGAGGTCAATTACGAGACCTACTTTAACGAGGACGAAGAATGGGAGCGGGACTGGAACGATCGCGGTGGCGCGTTCCTGAGCCACGGGCCGCGCTACGGCGAGCCAGGCTTCCCGCGCATCCGTCGCGTCACGACGTCGAAAATTGACTACCAGCGTAGAGTCTCCAACGACATCGATATTGAGCGCCCGGACAAGTCAAAGCCCATGTATGACCCCGCCAACTTGGACAACATGAAGTGCTTGGTTGCTGTGGTGAAAAAGAATGCTACCGTGTTGCGTCACTTCAACTCTTCCCTGCGGCGTGCCGCCGGTGTGGATCCCGAGTTTAAGAACCTCCCAGTGCTGGTCATCGACGATGAGTCCGACCAAGCGTCGATTAACACGCGCCCGCAGAAGAGCCGTGGGAGCAAGGAGGAAGTCAACCGTACAGCAGTGAATGAGCAGATTACGGAGATCCTGCAGAACTGCCCGCGCGCACAGTATGTCGGCTACACCGCTACCCCATTCGCAAACGTTTTCATTGACCCCAACGACCCCGTTGACCTGTACCCGCGCCACTTTGTACTCATGCTGCAGGAGCCGCCAGCGTATCGTGGCGCGCGTTGGTTCCACGACCGCGCAGAGTTCGCGGATGGAAGTGAGATCCCGACGATTCAGAACTCGCAGAGCAAAGCGTTCATCCGTGATCTCATCGACGAAAGTTCAGTGAGCGATGAGTTTTATGACGAAACGCGCAGGGACGAGCTCCAAACAGCCCTGGATATGTTTGTCCTCACCGGCGCCCTGAAGAAGTACCGTGAGGCGAAAGATCCGAAGTACTCCTTCCGCCACCACACGATGCTGGTACACGAGGGCGTCGATACTGCCATTCACCAAGACGCAGCGCAGATGCTTCGTGAACTGTGGAGGGAGCGTGGCTATAACCTTGGCCGCCCGATTCCTGAGATGAAGCAGCTCTTCGAGACCGATATCCTGCCCGTCATGCGAGAGGAGCGCTACAACCCCGGCTACCCGTATCCCGAGCGCTACGGAGAGTTGTTGCCGTTCATCAACGAAGCGTTCGCAGAGATGATGGTTGGCGTCACCGATAGTTCGGGCCCGGTGATGCAGGTAGACACGGAAGGCAACGATTCGCCGAACTTCGAGGCCGGCAAAGTCTGGAAGGTTTTAGTCGGCGGTGCGAAGCTCTCGCGTGGTTATACCGTCGAGGGGCTCACCGTCTCCTATTTTCGCCGCAGAGCCGGCAGTGCCGATACGCTCATGCAGACCGGGCGCTGGTTTGGGTTCCGCAAGGGCTACCAAGACCTCGTCCGGCTCTACGCACCTGCTGACCTGGTGGAGATGTTCGAGGCCGCCATGCACGACGAAGAAGTCTTCCGCGACAACATCAAGGCGTTTTCCGAACTTGACGACGACAACGCTCCCCGCCTCACCCCGATGAAACTTGCACCGCTCGTCCGGCAGTCGTTGCCGTTCCTGAAACCAACGAGCAGTTCGAAGATGTTCAACGCGTACATCATGAAGCAGGCAGCGGCACCGCACCCAGTGGAGTTCAACTCAATTCCCGTCCGGGAGCAGAAGGAAGCGTTGCGCCAAAACTTCCACAACGTCGCGATTCCCATGCTCAAGACGATGAATCCGGACCCAGTCTCAGCTGCCTTCTACCGCAAGGAAGGCAAGTGGAAAGATGAAGTGAGCCATCGCCACGGAATGAAGGATTATTACTGCGGCACGATGCCTGCCCAGCAATTCATCCAGATTTTCGATGCCATGAACTGGAACGATTCCATCAATTACAAGCAGAACATCGTCCAACCTCTCGTCGAGTACCTCCGCGGCTTGCTGGGGAGGGGGCGCCACGCCGACCCGTCTCGCTCTGACCTACTCGAGGTGGGCATCCTGCTCCCCAAGAACAAACAGCGCGGGAATACTCCGGAAACCGTTAGCATCTCAGGCGTTCCATTCGATGTGCCCCTCGTGGTTCGTAAACGCCGTGAAGATCGTAACGACATCACCGGTACGGACAGGAAGGACACTTACGTCCTTGAGAGTATTGCCTCCGGCAATCCGATCTCGGTCCACCGGCAGCCAGAAATCGAAGCAATGGCGGCGGACGGCATACATGTCAACACCGACTACGACCCAGACGCCGAGCCATTCGACATCTCAGGCGAGCACGCCCACAAACGCGCCGCCGTCCTACTCACTCTTTTCGACGACCGCGACCCCGTCGACGTCAAAGTTGCCAAGCAGCTCGGCACCTACACAAAACCGGATTGGGAGAAGGGCGAGATCGGTGTCGCCATCGCGGTCGGCTCGCCACACGCCGCTGTCAAGGGCAGCGAGGGCTTCCTGGAGTGGGGCGTGCACCTGGCCGCACCTGAGGGAGAGGAGGAATCCCCGATCGTCGACGTCGCTGCTGTCAAGGACGCGGAGTGATTGGGCATCAATGCTTAGAAATACAGAGCAAAAGAGCTGGAATGGCGTTTGGTATTTACCGGGTTCGTCCGAACGCCATCATGGGACGTTGACTTATAGCCCGGAGGACTCATTTCAGCTAATTATCTTTTCCGAAGGATTTGAGTCTCCATTTGTTGAGCTCGATGTTCCACCAAAGATATTTAAAGGTTCCGAGCAAGCCAGAGTGATAGGCATACGGGACAAATCACAACCCTATGATGCTGTGTACGGCGAGGCTGATGGAAAAGAAGTTACCCTGTTAGGTGTCTTCGATGGCGGTCATACAACCAAATACTCTGCTGGGGGCGAAAGTTCTGAAGCGACATATTATCCTGGGCTAATGCTCATCGGAGCTCATATTCCCAGCAAACGAGCCAAGATACTTACTAGGCTTGATGTGTCTTTCGACTATCTGAGCTACTGGTTAAACGACATGGGATGGTTGGATGTCGTACTCAAAACGACCGAAGCCGATCCCACGTACCACGAGTATTTTGTTAGAGCTCGCGTGCCTGGGCCACCGGGTCCTGTCGCCGGGCTGGTAATCAATAAGGAAGTCGCTCTTACTATTGGCTTTCAAGGTGTGCTTCCAAGCCTTTCTACTAGTGCCTATGGTTTTCAAGCTCGAAGTCGAATTGAGGCGTTTACGAAGTTTGTGGCAATCGACGAACCTGTTGAACTTGATGACTTCTTAGCTGAAGTAGCGAAGGTAGAGGCGCTGCTAACGATTTGTATGGACCGTCCATGCAAGGCGCATGCGTTTGGCTGTGAATTGGAGTTTGAGGGCAGGAAACGTCAAGTCGATTTGTTAGTGCCCCGAGTTGGTCGCGTGGTACCAGAAAATGAACGAACCCATCGCATGAAGGAATTGGTTAGGTGCAGCGAAGAAAACAGTTTTGTTGATCTTTTCCGTAAGTGGTTCGCGTTGTATTCCCGGAATCCAGCAATTGGAGTAATAGGCGGATTCCTAAACGAAGCCTCGGGACAACCATTGGAGCCTTCAGTAGTGATGGCGCTGGCGCTCGTTGAATCATTTCACAAAACACACGTGGGAAAGAAGTCCAAGGATCTACTTCCCGAGACAGTTAAACACAGCAAAAAGATAGGTAGGTGGCACGACGGTAAGCAAGCAACAACATTTCAACGTGCGCTTGACCTCTATTTCCGGTTGCCTGAAGCCGTTCAGAAAGAGCTATTACCAACTCCGGACTGTTGGGCAAAAGCGTTAAGCGACGCAAGAAACGACATTTCCCATGAAGCAGTGCTCAAAAAGCGATCAGGGTTGGAAGCTTTTGCCGCTGCAAAAATGGCGGTCTCAGTAGTTACGATTCATCTTCTGATGGAGCTCAACGTTAGTGAGCAGGACATCCTGGATTTGTTTCAACGCTCAAATAGCTTGGCAAAAGCGAGGAACCTAGTTCAGAAGCATCTGCTGCAGTCTTCTGAAGGATGAGTCTTGTGAAGTTTTAGGCCAGAGCAAGACTAAAAACTGAGCAAGACTAAAACGCCGTCGCTAACTTCCGTGCACACTGGGCTCGCAGCGCCTTGGAGTATTTGAGGCGGAGGTGTTTTTCGTCGAGGCATCTATTGCTTCTTCCGCTTCTGCATGATGATGTAGGCCAGCGTTCCTACCAAGAGCACATCGGCAATGATCAAGATGGTGTAGGTAGCGCTCATCTGCCATGCGCCGGAAAATGCGTAGACGGTGATTGGCAAGCCAAGCACCGCTAGCACCGTACTTAAGTAGAACCGGAATCGCTCGGTTCTTTCCTGCGCCTGTGCCCTATCGATCTCGCCCGTGATAGCGATTTTTTCTTTGAGCTTCTCCAGCCGAGAGTCCAAGTGCTCCTTGGTATTACCCAGCGCGAGAGAATCGAAGAGTTCGGAAGCTATTGCCTTGTGCGTGCGGTTTCTCGTATTTGTGAACGTAGAAACCACGTTGTTGAGCGCATCGAACTCGCTATCTAACGCCAGCACATTCTGCAGCAATGAAGTGTAGTTAGCGCTTTCTGCAGAGGTTTCTAGGATTTCATCTTCGATCTTGTCGGCAGTTTCTCGGTAGAGAATTTCGGCAAGAAACATAACTGCAAAGATCCGTGAGTAGATAACCGATACGTAGAAAATTTGAGCGCTGTACTCGTGTGTGCTTTCACCAGCGGAGAAAAACGCTGCACCGCGATTAAGGATTTGTGCGCCCCAGGAGTCAGACAACTTCAAGTTATCCGCGCGAGCTCGCTGAACTCTTTGCGGGGCTTCGTCCTTGTTGTTCTTGTCCTTTTGCCCAGTGGTGGTCGCAATTTTTCGGGCAAGGAGCATGTCGTCGGCATTCTTCTCTGGATTCAGCGACAACGCGGTGGTAACCGGGTAACACTGGTAGTGAGTTTCTCGGTTCGCTTGTTGCCCGCCAAGATGGGCTGCGAAGTAATCATCTACCGTTTTGAGGAACTGACGCCGTTCGTTTGTGTGGCGCACGCCGTCTTCCAGCAGCGAGGCAAACCTCTCCAGGTCGTTGCCGTGGGTAGCCATAAAATCCTGAGAGATGTGGGCAATAATGATGCAACGCCTGGAGGCTTCTGAGGTTCTTTCGTTCCTGAATATTGGGGTAGGATAGAACAATTCAAAAGCTGAGAAACGAATTTCCGAACTAGCAAGGGTGAACGTCTGATCGGCGTTCGGTACGTGGTGGAACACGGAAAGGAAACCGGGAGCCGATTCGGGAGGTTCGTGCTCTAAGCACTGGAAAGCAGCGTTCCGGGTCTTGGGATCAAAAGAGTTGACTGCATTCCGATTTGAGTTGGAAACCGCCAGCACCGTGCCATCTGGGTTCTGTCTTATCGATTGCTTGTCGGCAACATACGGAGCAATCGCGGCTGCCGCTGCACCCGATATTGTCAGAGGGGCCACTCCGGGTGCCCAAAATCCAGGTGCAGCATCTGGGCAGGGGAGCTCAGCATCAATGATGAAAAAACACCCGGTTGCCTCGAGCTGATCGTACTTATTCACTATCTTCGTCTCGTGCTGAGCGGTATTCCCCTAGGGTTTCACCCGTATCTGTCTTCCATAGCTGGTTTCCATTGGTCGCAGCGCCTTTCACCACGCTGGAAGCCGCGGACGGCGAAGTAAACGTATAGTTTTCGGTGAATTCAAAGGGGCCGTTCTCCGTGCTTCGGTCGTCGCCCTTGAATTTGAGTACGCCTTCTTCCTCCAGCTTGAGCGCTAAATCCCGGTAGCTCTTCGGCATCGATGGAGCCCATCCAGAATCAGTTACAGAACCGGCTTGTACTACACAGCGGCCGTCAGTATGAATCGTCGCAGTAGCACGAACCTTCCCCCACACAGTGATGTAGAACTCGTCGGGGTATGCCGTCGTCTCTACTGCAGATTTGGCGGTAGCGGTAACCGTCTCGTCTGAAATGCCCAACTCTGGAAACTCGCGTTGTACAGCTTCGATGAAGCCTTGAGGAGTCAATTGGATGTATCGGCTGGCAGTATGTGTATACATTTCCTGGACTAGCTCTTTACGGGGAAACCGTTTTGCTTCTGGGACATCATCAATTTTGATTCTCTCCCACCAATCATCCTTGAGATCTCCGGTGACGAAGACAACATACGGATATGTGGACTCTGTCGAGTCGGCGTTCAGGTTTTTTGCCAGACGCAGTATTTCTTTCCAAACAACTAGGTCGCCGTACTGTTTGTCATCCTTCTTCCCGTTTTTGTTGTGGGCCTGATCGTCCTTGTAGCCTGGCGGGATTTCCTTTTCGAAGCGCTCCTTGCCTTCTGTGTAAATCTCTTCGAGCTCCTGCTCAGTGAAGGAAGGACAGACATTGGCCGAAGATTCTGACTGCTTCGACGTCATGAGGGCGAGAGCTTGAACAATCTCATCTTCTTCAACACGGTGGTCAAATCGCTTGTTATGAGTGTCTATTGACTCTTGCAAAATCGCCGTCAGTTTCTCGGCGCTTCGCGTCACTTCGTCGAGCAACTGCGCATATTCTTCTTTAGATGCCACGGCCTGGGTTTCTAACCAGCCTTCGAACTCTCGCCTGATTTCTTCAGCGTAGCTCTCGATCTTGCCTTTCGATGATTTGGTATCAGGACTGCCAACTAACCCTGATCGGGCGCTCCAAAACTCTTTGAGAACATGATGCGGAATCCAAAGGCGATTGCCGAAATGCTGGAGCGTCTGCAGCCAGTTGTTGGTTACGCCTTCGTCATACTTGTATAGGTTCAGTAAGACGTTCGTATCGATTGCGATGAAGCCCTTCTTGAGCGCTTCGGCGCATTCATCTTCATTTTGAAGCACATACTGCGAAAACTGCTCAAAAATCGGTGAGGATTGGCACAACTGCTGAACGGTCAGTGTACGAAGGTCGGGCGTTCGAGCGTATGAATTCATCGGCTGTACAATCTTTCTGAATTTGGCGGGACCTTTTAAGCCTGAATATTACCTGAACGTTCGTATCTATTCTTTAGTTCTGGCACTACCCTTCCGAGGCGCACAGTCGTCAGCTTACTTCTCGGCAACATCATCGCGTGGCTCTGCAGGGTGAGGAGCGTCCTTGGCCTCGCGGTTTCCAGTGCGCCCCTCCTCACCCGCGATTTACTCCCATCTGCAATTCTGTTCACAAATTCCAGACTCCGCGCCTAGGTAAAAATTCTGCTGATGATAAACGAAGCCAACAACCCCAGTCAGGCTGGGAGAGGTGATTTCCAGCTTTCAAGCTGAGCGATGACGGTGGGAACTGTTTGCCCAATCCGTTCTTCAGACATATTCGCGCGACGGATTTCGCGATCTAAGAAATAAACAATTCTTTTTCGGAGTCTAGGGAATTCGAAACTGCTGAGACTCGACCCAGTCGATCACGTCGGACACGGCGATATCTTTCTGTTGGTGACAAATAATGCCCAAAGCGCTATTGCCGTCTGACTCCAGCAGGTCTTTGCATTGAAGAAGGTGCGACAAGTTAATTATTGGACTATCCGCAGTTTCTATAGGATGCTCTATATCCCAACACTGGGCTGGCGCCGTGCGATGCGCTGCTGTTTGTTCTCATGTGGCTTCGGCTGGTGCTCTTACTGAGTTGGGGTATTTGTCTAATGTTTTCTTTTAGGATTTATTTGGCAGTTCAGCATAATGATGTGTTGAAAGCCCCTTCACAGAGGCACTTTTGTCTTTCGATTGGATTCGAATGGTCATTGCGGAAATTATTGGATCTTTCATTGGCGCAGCTTTGGGCGCGGTAGCACTTTGGGCCATCTACCGTTGGATTGAGAGTGAGTGGCCAAGTTCGTACACCAAACCGGAGACCTCGGCGGAATCGAGTTATAAGCAAAACCCAGTCCGAGCATTTTTGTTTTTTCGCGGAGGTCCAGTCGCACTTGTAAGTTTGTTCCTGGCGGTAATTCTTGAGAGAGGTGGAGCGAATCCCTGGCTGGGCGTGGGAATTTTATGTTTATTGCATATTTTGACTACAAACTTCAGGGCCTTGGTGGATCTTCTTCGCCCACCGAAACCCTCTACATGGGTAATTTGGACGCTTTACCACTTGTTCACAATTGTGATAGTTGTAGGAACTGCTGTACTTGTTACATTTTTTCGCGCCAACCTTCAATGGATGATCCCCGGTTCTGAGGAACTTTTACAAGCGGTTTGGGCTGGTATTTTCGCAGCCATTATTTGGTCAATTGCGCGTTCTCTTTTGAACGCTCAGAAGCTCGACGGTGCGGAACTCATTGATTCATTGATCGATGATATGGGCCGAAAGAATTGGGAGTTGATCGAACGGCTCGCGGCAAAGAATCATACTGAGGAATTTCTCGTGAAAGCGATTGTGCTGGCGGAAGTAGAACAGCGACCACGGTGGTTTAGGCGGCTTGAACGGTTGGCTGGTTCGTTTCGGAAGCGCGGGACCTACGGTCCTGCACAGGTTATGGCGACGAGTCCGATCAGTGATCCGGAATCAATCGAACTGCTATTTGACAATATTAGGCGTGGAGAGTTGTCCGCCTTGGACAAGGATCAGGGGTATGTGGAGCCCAGTGCATTAGAAGAAGTCTTCCTAGCGCATAACCAAGATAGCGGGCATGCGAATCGGATGATTTACTTTTTCCGATTGCTAGAAGAGCTAGAGGGCGGGATGGGTTATGGGTAGGAACTCTACTTTTCGTCGTCGGCTGCTTTCGTTGCAAATGATCAGGCGTATGACGTCTAAAATATATCAATTTTCCAAATCTAGATCTGTTTACCCTGGTAGTTCGTGGGGTGTGTGCCTACGGAAGCTGAGGTCCAGGTACGGCTACACGGTGCAGTTCGGGCTAGTACCGCTATGCAGCCCGCATTCCACTAGACTCTGGCACGGCCTTACCCGTGTTCGAACAAAAATTCCACAGCCCGCCAGTAATGTCCGGACCGTCTTTTATATTGGGGTCTATGACAAATGACATCCCTACATACGCGCGGTATGTGCTCACGTTGCCGTCGAGAGCCGTCGAGAAAATCGCGACAGACCACGGCGCTGGCCACCGCCTTTTGATGGCCCTGCTTCCTGATGGAGTGCTTGATCACCAATCTCCACGACAGTCCGCACACCTGCTGTGGACGATGACGAAACCAACTGAGATGCTCGTCAGCTCCTGCATCCCGTTGAAGCAGACAGCCGATATTTCGGTGGTGGCCGCAGAACACACTGAACCGCAGGCTGGAAAGCGCTATCTCCTCCAGACAACGGTTGAAACCACTTACACCCCTGCTACGTGGGTACCGGAAGAAATCTGGAACCTTCCGAACCGGCCGGCAATCCATGGCAAACGTGTCCCGGTGCCAGGCGAAAAGCTCGAGCAATGGTTGGTGGAAAAACTTGAGCGGGCCGGCTTCTCGGTCGCCAGTCTTGATGCTGCACGCTCGTACCGGCTGCCGATCAGGAAACGTACGGTGCCGGTTGCAGATATTGCTGCTGAAGTCACAGTCGCGGACGCTGAGTTGGCGCTGAGGGCGTATCGCGAGGGCTTCGGCAGGTCGAAAAACTTTGGCTGCGGCCTTTTGCGGCTCTCGCCACTCGCATAAACCCACTTGAACTATCTGAAAGGACTACTTCTTATGTCTCATGATTCCCTCTCAAAGAACTACGCGGCGATCACATATGTTGGGGACATGGTGCCCACAGCTGGTCGTGGCTCACCGATCGCACCGCCGACCTACATTGGAAGCTCTGATGGGGCTGCGTTTGCTCGTTCTGAGGCGCAACCGGTGCCTACTCCTGAATCGGGCTATCGCGAGTTCGCGAAGGACCCTGATTCTGGTGCGCTCGTGCTTCGTCCGTCGGTTGTTGTGAATTCGCTTGGTGCTGAGGCAACGCGGATTGAAACGGCGATCATCGAAAATGAGGATCTCTTGGGGCTAAAGCTGCCAGGTATCTTCTTGGATCATGAAAAGACCAGCGACGAGAAGCTACTCGAGGTGGCAACGAAGGCGTTGAAGAAGAAGGATGCAGCACCGTATGACGAGAAGTTCCTCGCTGAAATGCTGCGTAATGACCTACGCCAGGCTGAAGCGAGCACGTGGGTGACTTCTCACCGTCATGCGGATGCGTACATCAGGCACAGCGAGATTGATGGCAAGCAGATCTGGGCAGATCGCGATAGCGAGGTGTACAGGATCATCACTAACGCCTCAGCCGATCGTGCAGACTTGCTGTTCCGCTACTTCCCTAACTCCGCGCTGTTTGGGTTCTGGCTGTCGTCGGTCGCTCCGCGGCGTCACAAGCTGGCGCGTTCGCTCTCGTCGGTGATGACAGGCTATGACGCGCACGATATTGCGTATGGCGCGACGAAAGGTGACGTACTTGGCGGCATCTCGGCCGAAGTGAATTTGCAGCGGGATGATAAGACACTGGAGCTTTGCGAAGGCGGCGACCAATCCCCATCGGAGTTCGGTCTCGGTCCTGTACCAAACGCACCGACGACAAAGGCCTTTTCGTGCGGTTCTATTCTGCGCCAGTCCTCTGTATCGTTGACCAACCTGCGGCACCTTAAGGTGCCTGGTAACCGCGAAGCGTCGCATCTGATTGCTGATGTACTGGCCTGGCTAGGAATCTTCGGGTTGCTTGTTACGCAGGATGACAACTTCCTCCGTTCAGGGTGTGACCTGGTCACGGTGCAGTCGACATCAGGATTCAAGCGCATCACCGCTGCTGGTACTGCTGAGGATTGGGACATTGACTTGGACGCAGCGATCGCTGGTTTCCAGGCAGCATATGGCCGACTGCCTGAGGAGCTGCGCTTCGCAGAGCCGATCTATACCGAGTACCCGGAGGCCATTTTGGCTGCACGAGCGACGACTATCCTGAACGAGTCCAAAGCTTCGAAGTCTGAGAAAGGCAAGAAGAAGTCTGAGAAAGGCAAGAAGTAGTGGCACTGACATTTTCCGTTCAATTTGTCGCGGGGATGTACTCGGGGCATCACGAGGATCATGTCGTGTTCCCGCCGTCGCCAGCGAGGTTGGTCGCAGCGCTGCTTGCAGCGGCACATCGCTTACCGGAGGTCGAAGAGGCTCGCGCGATTTTGAGTGAGATATGCGCTGCGGCGGATCCGCTCATCGTTGTCCCGCCCGCGTATGCAGGAGGCTCAGGAGAAACGTATATGCAGCCGATTACCGCAACCCCGGGCGGTAAGAAAGCTAATCAAAAGGTGTTTGAAGGTCCGCAGAGAATCATGGGGCAACGCGGTGGAAAGATTCGCAAGCGCTCCAGTGGGCATTTTGTGGTCACTGGGGACCTGTACTTCGTGTGGGAGCAGCTCGACATCAACGATGAGCAGCTTGCGCTGGTGCAGCAGCTCGCCAACGACGTCGGGTATTTCGGCCGCGAGTCTGACCTGGTGGTGATCAGCGCAGGCCGCACCTCCAAGGTTGACTTGATCCGCGAGTGTGCGAACTCGCATGAGTTCTACTCGCCGATGCCGCGGGGAGGGAAGCAACTCCGTGTGCTCTCACCGGGTTTTCTGAGCTGGCTCGATGATCGCTACGCGTCCACGTTCGGTGAGGATGCACGGGTCACCATTCCCGTGGATCACCGCGTGCGGACAGCTTCGTATGCTCCCGCCGCAGTGGTTCCGAACAGCGACAGTGTGCTCGTTCCCCTCGCTTTTCGACGCCCACTTCCCCTCGAGCAGGCGCTCAAGTACGCGAAGTCGGTTCGTGGCGAAGGCGGCGTCGCAGCCTTCCCTCTAACCCGTTCCGGCAACCGTTACCTGGATGGCTCCGCGGTAGGCCTAGGCGTCGTGACCACCGGTGGAGTCGTTCTTGATCCGTCATTCGATACTGAAGTACTCGGCGAGAATACAGGGGCGATCACGCTGCAACCGAGCTATTGGCTTCGCCCAGCACAGGTATGGACGACTGCGGTTCCGTTCATAGGCCACCCGGACAAATGGGTGGCTAGCCAGCAGATTCTTGCCGCGGTACCCGATGCCGAAATCCTTGAGATGTCTGCAGCGCCTGTTCGCGCCGGGCAACAGCACGTTCCTACGTCACCCACGCAGCGCGCGTGGCATCTTGCCTTGCACACCCCGGATGTCGTCCACGGCCCACTATTGCTGGACCCCAAGCGTGGCACTGGGGTATGCCTTCCCGATTATCGAGCGAAAGAGGCACAATCATGAGCACCTTCCCAACATTTGCCGCGTTCTACGAGGCAGTGCACGGATTCGCGCCGTTCAAGTGGCAAGATGAGCTCGCCCAGCAAGTGTGGGAGCGCAAGAGCTGGCCTGAGCAGGTCGCTGCACCAACCGGTGCCGGCAAGACCTCGACGTTGGATATTGCCGTCTGGGCGCTAGCAAAAGACGTTGCCGAGCACGGCGTAGGTGCGCGCCATTTTCCGCTGCGTATTTTCCTTACAGTTGAGCGCCGCTTAGTAGTGGATGGTGCTGCTGCACACGGCGCCATTATCGCGAACAGACTCGAGACACAGCCGCAGCTTGCGCCGGTACGAGACGCGCTACGCCAGCTGCTTCCACGAGATCACAAGGGGCCGGTGCTTCGTGTCACGTCGCTCCATGGTGGCAAAGCCCCCGAACGTGAGTGGCTTACTCCGGTGGGCGCACAAATCATTACGGCAACGGTAACGCAGCTTGCTTCCCGCACGCTGTTCCGAGGCGTCTCTGTCTCCCCACGCACACTGTCCATGCATGCAGGTCTTACGGGTGTTGATCGCCTCATTCTTATCGACGAACCCCACCTTGCCCCGGCCGCCGTCAAAATGTGGCGCGAGGTGGAGCAACTCCAACGCCAGTACCCGCGTTCGCCTCTCGTAGGCTCGACCGTTGTTCTCGGAGCGACAATTCCTGAAAGCCTGAGGTCAGTTGATTGCTTCATTGGTTCTCTTGCCGAGGATCCGTCTCCAGCGGCGAAGGCCCGGTTGGGGATCAAGAAACCGGTCCGATTAGTTGAGACGTCGAAGCCGGTAGACGAGCTGGTAGCGGCTGCGGAAACCGCATTTCAATCACGCTCCCAAGACCCAGACAGCGATGGCGTCTTGGTCGTAGTGAATACGGTGAAGCGGGCTGTTGATGTGGCGAAGAAATTGCGTACGAAGCTGAAGCGTAGTTCTGCCAATGTCGTGTTGCTGACTTCGACGGTTCGACCCATTGATCGGGTACTGCCGGATGATTTCACTCCGGACACGGTGATCGTCGCAACGCAGACTGTCGAGGTCGGCGTGGACATTGATGCAGAGGTACTGGTGACGGAGTTGCCGTCGCTACCTGCACTAGTGCAACGCTTTGGGCGTGTGAATCGTACCGGCCTGCGCCAGCAGCGCGAGTCCACTGTTGTGATTCCGGTAAAGCCTGACGGTGCCGCGAAATCCATTTATGGACGCGAGCAGATGCAGGCATCGCGTGACAGTCTCTTTGCACAGGCAGAAGACGGTCTGATCGGAGACGCAAGCACGCTCGTGGTTCCCTCTGAGGCATGGGAACCTGATCCTCGTACCTGTTCGGTGGAGGAGTACTTGCCTCGTTTGACTTCGACCAGGCCTCCGGCGCAGGTTCCGTGGGAAGCGTTGGCGTTCGGACCTGATGCGACAGACCGCGCTAGTGTCACATTGGCGTGGCGTGAAAACCTGGATGAGATACTTGACCAAGCGCAAGTATTTCCCGACGAAACGATCGCTATTCCGATCGGGCAGGCGCAGGCGTTTCTCTCTGGAAAGTCATCGGATGCGGCGTTCGCGGATACTGTGGCGAGGAGTGGCGACAAACCGAAGTCGCAGCGTATCACCATCAACTGTCGTATTCGTGTTGGCGAAGAATGGGTGCAGCCCGAGTCCATCAGCCAGGTGGAACCGGATGCGCTAGTGGTTATCTCTGCGTCCGAGGGAGGCTACTCCCCAGAGACGGGGTTCTCTACGAAGCTGCAAGCGCCGGTGGAAGACCAATCGATGCAGATCTGTGTTCAGCAGGGACGTGGTTTCTTCGATATCGGGCTTCTCGATGAGCAAGACCTCTTCATGCTTGCCGAGCAACTTGGCCTCGAACCAGCCGATCTCATCTTGCAACGCATAGCGGAGCGCTTCTCCGACGTTGACGTTGAGAACCTCGACGTTGTGCTCAGCGGCCGTGCCGTTGGCGTCCGCTACTCCACAGCTGCAGCGCGACGCACCCCCAAACGCGTCACGCTTGCCGACCACAGCGTGCAGACTTCCCAGCTCGCCGAACAATACGCGACGCTTTCCGGTATTCCCGACGACATGGTTGAAGCAGTCTCTCGCGCTGGGCTCCTTCATGACGCCGGCAAGGTTGACCCCGGATTCCAACACAGTTTCGGCAACTATCTGCCTGAACCCGTTGCGAAACCGGTCGGTCGCGTCATGCCGTCGTTGCTTGATCGCGGTCAAACGACGTGGCGTCACGAAGTCCTTTCAGCGACCGCGGTTCGTGGTGACTCTTTCGCGGAAGAACTCGTGCGCCACCTGATCCTGTCCCACCACGGTTGGGCTCGGCGCCTGAGCCCGCACGATGGCACAACCTACACGAACTCACTGCGCTACCGACTTCTCGAGGAACAATTTGGACCTTGGGGCGTGGCCCTTTACGAAACGATGCTGCGGAGCGCGGATTGGGCGGCATCGGCCTCTCCACGCAGTGGACTAGCCGAGTCGTGGGAGTCCCTCAACATCCATGTCAACCCCAATTCCCTCGTCGATGTCTCCGAGTACGCGGTGACGCACGTGTTCACAGGCCCACGGCCGTATTCCCTCACGATGCTTCTCGCAGGCATCGGAGCGCTCGCTTCTTGCGTCCGCAATGGCGATACCTCGGCGAAACTCAGGGTGGTCGACGGCAAGGTGGAACTGTCGTCGACAGTTGATCCTTCTTGGGACATGCAGCTCTATAACTCGATGGCCTTTTCTCTAGAGGTCGGGGCCGGTTTCAAGAGTCCGGATGGCACTTTGTGCGATAGTGATGCAAAGGATCGAGTGAAGGGGCGAAATAAGTGGTACCTCCAACACCGGCAGTCGGCGCTTGAACAGTGCCCGGAGGCCGCTCCTTTGTTTTTCGATGCCTTCACTGATGATGGGGAGTCGAGGTTGTTCTCAATCCCGATTTTCCACGGGAACGGAAAGCCGTATTTTGCCATTGTCACCGATGACCCCGTTCAACGAACACAATCACTTTACGACCCCACCATCGGCCTCGTGGATGGCAAAGGGACCGGAGGACTCGACGTCAACACAGACGATCGCTTCTCTGGTGACATGGATCGGCGATACTCCGAAGACCATCTGGCCTGGGCAATCGCGGGCATGGTTGCACTCGGCATGCCAGGTGACGAGAACGGGTCCGGTGTCCGCGATAGGCAATTGACACTGACCGCGCCTACCGAATGGTCGACTTTGGAAGAAATCCAAGACTTCGTCATGAGTCCCATTTCGACCTTGCCAATCTACAAGTGGCGCGACCAGCCAACCCGGCAATCTGGCCAAATCAAAGTATGGGAGCCCATCATGGACAGTTCTTAATCCCCGTAGTGTCACGGTTGTGCTCCGGTTTAAGACTACTAGTGCTCCTGCCTTGCTGACGGGGCAGTCGTATCTAAAATGGTCGGTGGTGTGACATCACTCCAGGTCAGTAAGCGTCTTCCCCGCATGCGCGGGGGTGGTCCGTTGATTACTGGCTCACCTGTGGTCTCTGGGAAGTCTTCCCCGCATGCGCGGGGGTGGTCCCCCCGATGCGGACAAGCGCACGCAGAATACGTTGTCTTCCCCGCATGCGCGGGGGTGGTCCCAGCACATCATTCTGCGCGATGAGATGCTCCAAGTCTTCCCCGCATGCGCGGGGGTGGTCCCACAATTTGTGCAGTCCCAGGCTGTCCATCTGCGTCTTCCCCGCATGCGCGGGGGTGGTCCCCAGGCTGTTGCCGCTTCCGGGGCGCTTGAGAAGTCTTCCCCGCATGCGCGGGGGTGGTCCCCACCGGCGAGGGCAACGAATACCGCTACCAGGGTCTTCCCCGCATGCGCGGGGGTGGTCCGTCGGTGCAGGTCTGCACGTCACTGTCCCCGTAGTCTTCCCCGCATGCGCGGGGGTGGTCCCGCCGCGAAGAAGGCCCGTGAGCTGTGGTTTGAGTCTTCCCCGCATGCGCGGGGGTGGTCCCTAATGCAGACCATCAGCCCAGACACCATTGAGGTCTTCCCCGCATGCGCGGGGGTGGTCCGTTGATTACTGGCTCACCTGTGGTCTCTGGGAAGTCTTCCCCGCATGCGCGGGGGTGGTCCCCCCGATGCGGACAAGCGCACGCAGAATACGTTGTCTTCCCCGCATGCGCGGGGGTGGTCCCAGCACATCATTCTGCGCGATGAGATGCTCCAAGTCTTCCCCGCATGCGCGGGGGTGGTCCCACAATTTGTGCAGTCCCAGGCTGTCCATCTGCGTCTTCCCCGCATGCGCGGGGGTGGTCCCGGTCTGTCGCAGACATGATCAGGTCAGTCGCCGTCTTCCCCGCATGCGCGGGGGTGGTCCCGGTGCCCCATCAAAGTTCTTGGCCGGGCCACGGTCTTCCCCGCATGCGCGGGGGTGGTCCCTATCGCGACCAGGCAGGCACCGTCCACCCGTTGTCTTCCCCGCATGCGCGGGGGTGGTCCCACTCGTAGCGCGCCGGGCATGGCTCCCACGAAGTCTTCCCCGCATGCGCGGGGGTGGTCCCTATCAGACGCGGTAGGCGGGCTGTTTGGTGGCGTCTTCCCCGCATGCGCGGGGGTGGTCCGGTAGACGCGGATACCGCACTGGCCGAGGCGAAGTCTTCCCCGCATGCGCGGGGGTGGTCCCCAAAGCAATGTTCTCGCCACCGCAGGCGAGATGTCTTCCCCGCATGCGCGGGGGTGGTCCGCAGGGCTTTAAGCGCAAAACAGACGCGCAAGCGTCTTCCCCGCATACGCGGGGGTGGTCCCTCATCGATGACGGTCGCGTCGTAGTCGTCTTGGTCTTCCCCGCATACGCGGGGGTGGTCCCGTGGGCGTGCAATCCAGGAGGGTGCAGCGCAGGTCTTCCCCGCATACGCGGGGGTGGTCCCAACAAGCTGCAACAGCCGCAACCCTTGATCACGTCTTCCCCGCATACGCGGGGGTCCCGAGTCCAACGGGCGTGAAACGTCCGGCCAAATGTCTTCCCCGCATGCGCGGGAGTGATCCCTTGGTTATGGTGGCCTTGATCAGCTGCGAGGTGTCTTCCCTCCATGCGTGGGGGGTGGTCTCCGAATCAGGCAAGCCGTACTTTGTGTCGGAGCGTCTTCCCCGCATGCGCGGGGGTGGCCCCAGCCGGGATGGTCACGGCGCGGGGGTTCGATTGTCTTCCCCGCATGCGCGGGGGTGGTCGAGGATGACCTTCCCAACCTGCCCCGGCCACGACCTCTCTACCCCCATTACTCTCCTCTGCAATTCTGTTCACAAATTCTCGACTCCGCGCGTGAAGCACGTCCCCACCCACTACCTAATCCCTCTTCTGCCCCCATGTCTCCGATTCGCCGATCCACCCCTCGAACGCCAGCATTCAGGCCTCGGATCTGTCCCCATCGATCTTGCCTGCGACTGGGGAGCGGTCCGAGCGTGATGTGGGTCCGAGTGCGGTCGCAAGATGTTAGGTTGTAGCACTTCGGCCGCCATCATTGCTCGCCTAAAATCCGCTCCGGTTAACCTCCTATGGTCGACCAACCCCGGTACGCACTTTCGGCGATTAGGCGATCGCCGAACCGCGAAATCGGCGCAGATACTCGAAACTGGTCGAAAACCCCGTGACCAGCATTGGTCGACGAGACCAAAGCAGCACGCGAGGCGCGCCGAGCACCCGGGGTGCGGAGGGGGCGTCGATAATTAAAGCTCTATTAAAACCGTCTGCAAAGGGTTATTGTTATCCGTGTAAGTCGCCTGTGTTCGGCGTTGTGCAGATTTGTGGAGAAATAGAGTATGAACCGGAAGAAACTGGTTGCGCTGTGTGGTGCTATCGCTATTGCGTGCGGGTCAATTACTGCGGTGGGTGGCCCGGTGGCGGGCGCGTATGTGGAGAAGCAAGACACTGCAGGCATGCAGCCGAGCCCCGATGTGACTAACCCGGCGAAGATTCCGGCCGTGGACGTGGAGGTCGAAACGGATAAGGCGGACGAGGTCAAAGCTGGCGACACGTTTAATATAACGATTTCGGGAACAGCGGAGGCGCCGTTTCCTGCTGGGGACGCAGCTGCTCAACCTGGTCAATCCAACATTCAAGGCTTCACTGTTGAGGTAACACTGCCGGACGGCATCGAGCTTGCCGACCGCGCAGGAGTAAACATCAACGGCCAGTCTTTGGGGACTCAGGGGTTTAATGAACTCCCATCAGGTTCGTACGAAGTAGACCTTCGCGGCGCTATGGGCGAGAAAGGCAACTTCCAGATCACCGTCCCCGTCAAAGCAACGAAAGATGCTCCCGCGGGTGAGACTTTGACGTTTTCTGGCGCTGCCCAAGCACTGATTAATCCGGAGTTCTCTTTCGACGCTGTCCCGGGTAAGCGTACCGTTTCGCCTCAGGTAGTTGACGGCAAGTGCACCTGGATTGCCAAGACGGAATACGAACTCCACGCTGGTGAATACGGCGCCTGGCTTACCGAGCTTTTCCTCGGCGTCACCGACCCAGCCAATGTTCAGCTTGGCGACGCCACCATTACCATTTTTGACGCCGACGGCAAGGAGATTACCGGCAAAGCTGGTGAGTTCAATGCTGAGGGACGGTTGACGGACCCGAGAACGTTGGAGAAGCGCAATGAGCAGTATAAAAACACGACTTGGCAGCAAACTTACGACTGGGGTTTGAACCTCAATCGCGCCGACCTGAACAAAACGCTTGGGCAGGTGTTCCTTCCTAGCGGTAGCCGCGTAGTCATCGAGCAGCCCGTATACGATAACCAGCGTCATTGTTCGATGACGGAGGTGTACCCGTCGGATATTTACAGCAGCTACGTCGGCGGCGTCATCATGAACCCAATCAAGCGTGAGACCGCCGAGATCCAAATCCCAGCGCCGGAAGCCCCGACCTCGCCTGCCGAGACGCCAACGCCCACCGTAACTACGACGGCAACTACGACGGCGACTACCACCGCAACCACCACGGCGACGATGACGGCAACTACGACGGCGACTACCACCGCAACCACCACGGCGACGACGACGGCGGACTGCGATTGCTCTCCAACGACGGTGACTGAGACCGCGACGACGACGGAGAAGGCCCCTGAGCCGACCACCGAAACCGCCACGGTGACCACCAAGGAGACCACCCCGACCACCGTAACGGCCACAGCAACCGAGACCACTACGGCGACCACCACAACGACCGAAAAGGCCACGGAGACCGTCACGACCACTGTCACCACGACCCCGGCCACCCCGGTGGACCCGCAGGAACCCACGCCGACCGCCACCGCAACGTCGACCCCGACCGCGCCTGGCAAGACTGCCGAGCGCTGCTTCGCTAACGCGATTGCGTCGCCGCTGTTTTACCTGGTGCCGGTTGGTGTGCTTGCGGCGGTTGGCGGTGAGCTCGCCCGCCCGTACGCCGGTGCGCTGAATGAGCAGCTCGCACGCATCAATGCGGATATTCAGGCAGCGTTCCAGCAGGATTCGCCAGATCGCGGTCGCAATGGTCGCACCCCGCGTAACGACGACCCCTCCGCCGCCCTCCGCGCCCAAATCGCGGACGCGAATCGGAGGTTCCAGGAGATTGCTTCTGACCCGAACGTCCAGCGTATCGGCACGGTCGCCGCAGTGATCTTCGGTTTAGCTGCCGCCTCCGCCATCCTTTACGACTGGTGCTCCTCCGAACCCGGCAAAGCCTTCACCGCCATCGAGGGCAGCAGTGCCGCGGAGCGTTTCCTGAACCGGAACCGCTAACCCCCGCTGTCCTGCTCCAACCGGAAACGGGATATCAGTGAACTGAATTGAGCGGCGACTGTGTAGTGCCTCAACCCCCATTACTCCCATCTGCAATTCTGTTCACAAATTCCCGACTCCGCTGGAGGCAACTACTTCAGAAGGCCTCCAGCCTCCGCACCCACTGGGCGAGCGTGCCGTCGATAATCGCGGCATGCAACATAGCGGGGCCAACGATCCGCCGCCCGGTGAACTCGCTTGAGCCCCCATCGCTTCGGTGGGGAGCACGGTTTGGGGCGGGTGAGCGTAGTCGTCGCCATGCGCCGTAGAATCCGGTTGATCGCAGTGCAGTTGGCGCGATTCGGCCCCATCATCACCTACGGTGGGTCGTGTTGACTCAATTTTGACTAGCGGGCGTCGATGAGTAGCTCGGTTGCGTAGTTCTTTGACCGCAAGCGCCTGGCTTTGGAAACGCCTGCGATTACTGGAGCTTCGGCCATAGGGCGAGAGGTTCGGTTCAAGCGCCTCATTCCAAAGAATTACGCGAGCATTGCGTTCTCCCGCATGAGGCTTGGGGAGAAGATGCACCCACTGACCAAACGTCAGCCCCGCTAACGAGTCATCCTGCGTACGCCACACACTGCGGACTGAGCCGATAAA
>NZ_JBSZCG010000094.1:0-305 GCF_054166365.1 Corynebacterium sp. UMB8791
GTCTCCATCAGGGCGATTACGGCAAACAACGCGATTACGGTAACGACCCGCTGCCGCGATTGCAGGATTACGCCGCGCAGGGTGCCGAAGTGCTGCACCTGGTGGATCTGACCGGGGCAAAAGATCCAGCAAAACGTCAAATCCCGCTGATTAAAACCCTGGTGGCGGGCGTTAACGTTCCGGTGAAGGTTGGCGGCGGCGTGCGTAGCGAAGAAGACGTGGCGGCGTTACTGGAAGCGGGCGTTGCGCGCGTGGTGGTTGGCTCCACCGCGGTGAAATCACCAGAAATGGTGAAAGGCTGGTTT
>NZ_JBSZCG010000095.1:0-304 GCF_054166365.1 Corynebacterium sp. UMB8791
GCTAAATCCTCTGCCCAAATAAAAACAATCACTAATATACTTACCTCTCACAATTAAACTGCAACTGGTGCTTTAATAGTCCCATGATGATTATAATCTATTAACTTTATATCTTTCATTTCAAAATCTAAAACTCTGTGTTTCAATGGATTAAGCCATAATGTAGGAGAATCATATGCATTCCGTGATAATTGCTTGTTAACCTGATCAAAATGATTCTTATAAATATGTGCATCACCCAAAGTATGCACAAATTCACCTAATTCCAGTCCAGTTTCTCTAGCAACCAAATTCAATAATAAAG
>NZ_JBSZCG010000096.1:0-304 GCF_054166365.1 Corynebacterium sp. UMB8791
CGCATGTCCTCCTAAAGGAGATAAACCACATCATTACCAGTTTAAAGTATGGGCTCTAAAAACTGAAAAGATTCATGTAGATTCTAACTCCAGCGGATCGTTAGTTGGTTATATTCTTAATGCTAATAAAATCGCAACCGCTGAGATAACACCAGTTTATGAGATAAAGTAGGGTAAGAGTATGCTGGCAAAAGATAAGACTAACCTAAAGATTGAAGAAATACGGATGCATAAACATCATGAGATTCACAGGGTTAAGCCTCTTATGCCAGCTTTATGTCGTATCCGTCAGGGAAAAAAAGTT
>NZ_JBSZCG010000097.1:0-303 GCF_054166365.1 Corynebacterium sp. UMB8791
CTATCATCCTGTTCGATGATCGCGGAGCCAAACGGACCGATAACAGTTCCGGCGATACAGACAGGGAGCCGAGAAAGTGGGATAGTTACGGGGACACTAACCTTTTATTCAGGATCGTGAGGTTTAAAGAGATCCGACTGAAGAATACGGTTACCTGTAATCGGGATGTGTGGGTGCGAGACGAGAATAATGCCCGAACCTTGATTAAGGCGGGAAGTAACATCTACGCCACCGCAATCTATCCGGAAGATCAGACGTATAACAACAACACGATCTTTACGTTCACCGAGGTTGACGACTGTC
>NZ_JBSZCG010000098.1:0-302 GCF_054166365.1 Corynebacterium sp. UMB8791
GGGCTGCCACGTCTCGGAAAACATTCCGCCGCTGCTGCGCGACAAGGTCGTGCCGGTGGCAGACGTGATTACGCCGAACCAGTTTGAGCTGGGATACCTGACGGGCCGCGAGGTCAATGATCTGGAGTCCACCATTGCGGCAGCTCATGCTGCTCGGGAGCTCGGCCCGGAGGCCGTGCTGGTCACCAGCGTGCTGCGTCCGGAGCGCAAGGAGGACGAGATTGAGATGCTCGCCGTCAATGGCTCCGGTGCATGGCTGGTGGCGACGCCGTACCTGCCGCTGAAGCGCAACGGCTCCGGCG
>NZ_JBSZCG010000099.1:0-301 GCF_054166365.1 Corynebacterium sp. UMB8791
ATGAAAGTCTCCGCTCTGCTCGAGGCTCTGCCGAAGGTCGGCAAGGTCAAGGCACAGGACATCATGAATGACCTGGAGATTGCTCAGACCCGCCGCCTGCGTGGCCTGGGTGACCGTCAGCGTCGCGCTCTGCTGGAGCGCTTCGGCTACGCAGTGGAGGACTAGTCGCAGTGGCCGGGAACTCGAGAAGGCAGCTCAGGCCCGCAAGGTACGCGCAGAGCTCAAGGACAAGCTGAAGCGTGGCGCTATCGACCTGCCAGAGGTTCTCAAGCAGGCTGACGAGAACGAGATCATCGGCAAG
>NZ_JBSZCG010000100.1:0-301 GCF_054166365.1 Corynebacterium sp. UMB8791
TGTGGCGACACTGGCAAAATTGTTGCCGTTGGGTCTGTTTGTTGTGCTGGCGATGATGATGTTCAAACTGGATACCTTCAAGCTCGACTTCACCGGACTTGCACTTGGCGTACCCGTGTGGGAACAGGTGAAAAACACCATGCTGATCACCCTGTGGGTTTTCATTGGTGTGGAAGGTGCCGTGGTTGTTTCTGCGCGTGCGCGTAATAAGCGTGATGTTGGCAAAGCGACACTGCTGGCGGTTCTCTCCGCTCTGGGCGTTTATTTGCTGGTAACGCTGCTTTCGCTGGGCGTGGTGGCA
>NZ_JBSZCG010000101.1:0-301 GCF_054166365.1 Corynebacterium sp. UMB8791
TCATTTGCTTGGTCAGGGATTGGACGTTTTGTTCTAGTTTGGACATCGTTTCCAGGTCCCGTTCCGTCTTGCGCCCGGAGGGATCCCCGATGGCCCCGGTCCCTTCCCCAATCAGGATCACCGGCTTGTGACCGGCTAATTGGAACCGCTTGAGCATCATGAAGGGAATTAAGTGGCCGATATGTAGACTGTCACCGGACGGGTCGGTCCCACAGTACAGGGCAATCTTCTTTTCTTCGGTCAGTTCCCGTAAGCCTTCTTCGTCGGTGGCTTGGTTTAAGGCCCCGCGCCACTTCAATTC
>NZ_JBSZCG010000102.1:0-39757 GCF_054166365.1 Corynebacterium sp. UMB8791
ATGGGGTGGGAGATGGTGAAGCTGGGGGATGTTGCCGAGGTTGTTACCAAGAAAGTGCCGGGAGAAAACCTCGACCCTGCGACACCATACTTTGGATTGGAACACCTCAAAACCGGTGGCGGAATTCTAGGAAACAGTCGTGCCGATGCGTTTTCGCTTAAAGGCGGAAAGCCCGTATTCGAGTCCGGTGACATTCTGTTTGGACGTCTCCGGCCCAATCTCCGCAAAGCTGCTATTGCATCTGCGCCGGGCACGTGCTCAGGTGACATCACTATCCTCCGCATGATTAACGGCGACGATACCCACTACCTGTTGCATTTCTTACTTAGCGGTTTCGCATTTGCTCAAATCAAAAGGCATCTTAACGGGATCAACCTTCCCAGGATCAACAACCGCGACCTCTTGGAGATCAAGGTCCCTCTGCCTCCTCTGGAGGAGCAGCAGCGCATCGCGACAATTCTGGAAACGGTAGAGGAGGCGATCCGCGCTGAAGAGCAGTCCATTTCAAAGCTAGAAACACTGATCAAAAATCTGGCACCAGAAACGAACCGAACTGTCCCGATTGGAGAATACGTAGAGAGAATTGTCTCCGGGAAAAGCCTCAAAGAGCATTCAACGCCTGGAGGGCCACGTGTCCTCAAAATTAGCTCGACCACTAGCGGGTACTTCAAACCAGAAGAGTCGAAACCCTTGGACCCGAGCTACGAACCCCCTGAGCATCACCGAGTACAAGAAGGGGACCTACTCGTTTCTCGAGCCAACACCACCGAACTGGTGGGGGCGTCTGCAATCGTGGATCAACCCTATGAGAATTTGCTGTTGCCGGATAAGTTGTGGCGTTTGGTCACGAAGGACTCGGTCGACCCTTTCTTCCTATGGGCATGTCTGCAGCACCCACTTACACGGAATGCGATTAGTAAGGCATCTTCCGGTAGCGGCGGAAGCATGAAGAACATTTCGCAAACTAATTTTTTGTCCGTTGAAATTCCAGATGTCGACGCAGCTCTGCAAACAACAGTTGGAAATCAAGTCCGGACGGCTTTTCACCAGCGAGCACTTCGCAGCAGTAAATTGACACTGCTCCGAGAGCTCTACACCTCCCTTTCCTCTCGGGCTTTCTCGAGAGAGCTTTAGAGCTGACAGATAAAAGGACTCGTTAAAGACCACTTGGCAATCTACTCGAAACGGTTTCGAGTAGATTGTTTTGCGCTTTTCACGACTTGAAAGTTCGTTTCGAGTACGTTTCGAGCCATACGCAGAATTACATTTGGACTATCTTCCACCCGGTCGCATCTCGGACAATGTTGTAGGTCTCTTTTACAAACGCCTCGGGTCTATTCCGCGGGCGGACAATCCTCAAGGTTCCACTGTCCGCGGCACAGCCACTACCTGCGACTTTCCTGGCGTAAACCCGTCGAGGTGTCCGCCGCGCGGACAGGCAACCACACCGGCTTTCCGCGGGGCGGACAGGTTCCCATCGGTGCATGCGGCTTCGCAGTTGGTGCAAGGGTCCGCGGGGCGGACAGCTCACGCGTTCCGAATGTCCGCGCGGCGGACAAGTCGTCACTGGATTCCGCCGCGTGGACAGATCTTCACCGCTCACCCGGAAGCCGGGTCATGTTGTTGGTGGTTAGCGTGGTGGGACGGAGAGGGCGTCAATAAGAAAGTAATCGCTGCTTCCACTGTCCGCGGCACCTCATCTACCAGCAACTTTCCCGGCGTGAAGCCGTCAAGGTGTCCGCCGCGCGGACAGGCAACCACACCGACTTTCCGCGGGGCGGACAGGTTGCCACCGGTGAATGTGGCTTCGGGGTTGCGGCAGAGTTCCGCGCCGCGGACACTCTGCAAAACCTCGGCTTCCAAGTCGAACTGTCCGCGGGGCGGACAGTGGGATCGTATTCGGGTGTCCGCGGGGCGGACAGTTGGCAGCAGTGAACATGGTGTGGATGACGGAAAGGTACCCGTGGTGGAAGGGGCGTCGATAAGAAATTAACCGCTGATTCTGCTGTCCGCTGCGCAACCACTACCTGCGGCTTTCTTGAAGTAAACCTATCGGGGTGTCCGCGGGGCGGACAGGTTGCCACCGGTGAATGTGGCTTCGGGGCTGTGGCAAAGTTCCGCGGGGCTGATAACGGAGTCGGTGTTCAAGTGTCTGTCGCGTGGATGATCAGCAGCGGTCTTTGTCGCACACCCATCACTCACGAAAAGAGCAAACTCACATTGCCAAAGTGCAAAACCAAAGTGTGAAAGTGTAAAACTTTTTGCAATGAGGAGGGCTTCCCACGGTTCAAACTGTTAAACATGCAGATCATGAAAGTGTGAAACTTCAAAAACCATACTTTCAAAGTGCAAAAACTGTTGCTCTCAGACCGGTTACGTTTCACACGAAACGGAGGAGACGGTGATGGTCAAGCGAGTAAGTTTGTTCAGCTGAGCACCCGTGACACTCGTCCGTACGCTACGTGTGGCCGCAGCATTCCACAAAGTTAGGGTACTAAGTTTGGCCATCTGGCTGGATACGCAAACTTGTGGTTAGAAATTGTGAGTTCTCCTGCGATGCATGTAACCGTTCGGTGAAACTACAAAATGTAACCGTTCGGTGATATGATAAATAATCACCGAACGGTTACATGGAGGTATCATGGAACAGCGTACTTCTTACCAGCCTGAATCAGTATCCGAGTTGACCGCGGCAGTTCGAGATCGTCGTCTACAGCTTGGATGGACTCAACTTGAACTCGCGGAAAAGATTGGAATGAGCCGAAAATGGGTCAGCGACATGGAGCGCGGCAAACCCACCATCGAAATATATCCCCTGCTCAGGGCAATCGGAACAGTCGGGCTAGGAATAGAACTTCAACTCAAGGAAAGCAAAAATGTCCAAAATCCTACACGCATACGTAGACGGAAAGCTGGCGGGCTCGTTCGCGGAAAGCCGCGGCCAAATAACGTTTGAGTATGCCCTTGGAGCCACACAACCTATTTCACTTTCGATGCCAATAAGTTCCTCTCGTCACAAGAATAAGGCTGCAAGCGCCTGGCTATGGGGTCTCCTGCCTGACAACCAGGAGGCGCTCAGATCAATGGCCGTGGAAGCTGGCACATCTGCCACATCTGTATTCGGGTTACTTCAACACCATGGCAGAGACGTCGCTGGTGCGATACAGCTTCTTCCACCTGGTGAAGTACCCAGTGATGCCCGAAAAAAGAGCGTGACAACCGTGCAAGAACGTCTTTCAGACACAGAGCTCGAGCAGCTATTGCGGGAAACAACCGACAGGTACAGCGGTAAACCCGTCACCACTTTCGTTACAGATGCCTTTAAATTCTCCGTCGCCGGTGCGCAACCAAAAATTGCCCTTACCGCCGACGAGAACGAAGATTTTCTCCCCCCGAGCAAGGAATTCCCAACTACGCACATCATCAAACCAAACGATCCACAGAGCTCCAGCTATATCAAAGAGATGGACATACTTGAAGTTATGTGTCTTGCCGCAGCCCGTCGCGTTGGGCTCGACGCTGCGAATGCATACTTGTGGTACGCACCATCCGGGACAATGAGCGCCGTAGTAACAGAACGTTATGACCGCGCAATCAACGAAGACGGAACGATAGACCGGTTGCATCAGGAGGACTTCTGTCAAGCCATGAGCGTTTTGCCGGAAAAGAAATATCAGCATCAACACGGCGGACCCGGACTGAATGCGATTAGTAAATTTCTAGAAAGTACACTACCTGCTGTAGACGCTCCCCGTGTCATTCTTGATCTTTTTAGAGCTGCAGTTTTTAACGTGGGAATTGTAGGGACCGATGCGCACGCTAAGAACTACTCACTCATGATCGAGGGCTCTACAGTGTCACTAGCCCCGCTCTACGATACGATCTCTGCTGCTTCACACGTTCAGATTTATGACAAAGTCTTCTTCCCAATGAAAATAAATGACTCCTACAACATGATGTCGATTACCCCGGACGGCTTAGTGAAAGCTGGTACAAAGATGGGGATCCCGGAACAGCAAGCACACGATTCTGTCTATAGCATTCTTTGCAAACTCCCTGGTGCTATTGAAGATGTTGCTGCTGAGATGGGTGAGGTCGATCTAGGACAATCAGTTCTTGATGGTTTAGCTCAGTTTTCTCCTGTGCGATACATTTAGTCGCTTTTCAACTTTCATTCACCACGCACAACAGACAAGGGCTGGCGCTGAAATTTGGTGCAGAGCAACCCCCAGCCAGCCACAACCCAACGGTATAGAATAACGCGCAGGCGAACGAGCGCACCGGGAAGAAAGGCGATCAGGTGAGCATCACTCCACGTCCGTCCAACTTTGGCTTCGTTGGGCAAGCATGGCCCCAGCTCATTATTGAGTGTCGCAATGCGGAGGATGCCGCGCTGACCAACCCGCGCGCGTCGATGTTCCAATCCAGGTTCGTGTTAGAGCAGGTCATTGGGCATATCGCAGCGTTGAATGGGCTGGAGAAACAGTCCAACATCTTTGATACGCTGACCAACCCGGACTTCTCGCGGCTGCTGCCGGAGACGATCCGTTCCAAGATGCACATCCTGCGCAAGGCCGGCAACACCGCGGTGCACAGCGAAGCGCACATCACCAGCGATGAGGCGCTGCAGGCGCTGAAGCACCTGTATGACGTGATGGTGTTCGCAACTACGCACTTCTCGGGGAAGACGATTCGAGGGATTGCGCCGTTTGACGTCGAGATCTTGAAGCAGGCACCGCGGCAGGCGGCGTTGAACCAGCGGCAGATGATGGCGCTGGCGGCGAAGGAGAAGTCCGCGAGGGAGCAGGCTGACCTGTACAAACTGCAGCTGGATGAGGCGCAGCAGCGGGAGCTGGAAAAGGCTGCGGGGTATGAGGAGGAGATTGCGAAGCTGCGGGAGCAGATCCGCAAGCAGCAGGAGAAGCTGACGCCGCCGGCGCCGCAGTTGGCGGTGGATGAGGCGCAGACGCGACGTGACATCATCACGCCGATGCTGGAGGATGCCGGGTTTGTCCGCAGCCGCACGCTCATCGAGGAATACCCGGTGGCGGGCATGAAGGTGGACTATGTGCTGCTGGATACGCAGGGTGTGCCAATCGCCGTTGTGGAGGCAAAGAAGGCCAGCCGCAGCATTAACGACGGCCGCCAGCAGGCCGCGATCTACGCCGACGCCATCGGCAACGCGACGGGACGTGTGCCGCTGATCTTCTACACCACCGGGTACGAGGTGCGTTTTTGGGACAGGGACGCCGACCTGCCGGGCGGTGTCGGCTACGAAACCCGCACTATTGAGTCCTACCCAACAGTGCGTGCGATGGAGGCGCTCATCGCCCGGCGCGACAAGCGCCAACCACTCAGCGCGCACAGCGCCACCATCACCGAGATCGCCGGCAGGCCCTACCAGCTGGAGATGATCCAGTCCGTGGCGGAGGCGTTCGGCAAGGGTAAGCGCCGCGCGCTGTTGGTCATGGCGACGGGGACGGGCAAGACGCGTGTCTCCATCGCCACCGTGTCCATGCTGTTGGAGGCCGGCTGGATCCGCAACGTGCTCTTCCTCGCCGACCGCAAAGCGCTGGTCACGCAGGCGCACGCGGCGTTCAACGAGCACCTCGCAGAGGCGGTGCCCGTCAACCTGACCACCAACCCCGCCGGCGAGGGCCAGGTGTACGTGAACACGTACCAGACCATGATCGGCATGATCGGCGAAGGCCAACGCTTCAACTCCTTCGACTTCGACCTCATCATCGTCGACGAGGCCCACCGGTCCATCTACCAGCGCTATCGACGCATCTTCGACTACCTGGACGCCCTCGTCGTCGGACTGACAGCCACCCCGCGCAGCAACCTCTCCCACGACACCTATACCTTCTTCGGCTGCGAGCCCGACACCCCGACCGGCTACTACAGCCTGAGCCGCGCAATCGAGGAGGGCAACCTGGTGCCCTACGAGGTATTCTCCGGCAGCACCGCCTTCATGCGCCGGGGCATCTCCTACGGCGAACTCACCCCCGAGCAGCAGCTGGAGTGGGAAAACGCCGAATGGGGTGTCGACGAACACGGCGACCCACTTTCCGCACCCCAGGAAGTCAACGCCGCCGAGATCAACGCGAAGCTGCTCAACCGGGACACGATCCGGAAGGTGTTGCGCCAAGTCATCGGCAAGGGGCTGAAGGTCGACGGAGCGGACCGGCTGGGCAAGACCATCATCTTCGCCCGCAACCAGGCCCACGCAGGCCTCATCGCCGACGAGTACCGGGCCATCTTCCCCACCACCGCCACCCGCGCCGAAGTGATCACCCACGGCGTGTACAACGCGGAAGCACTCATCGCCGAGTTCAAACAGCCCGACTCCGGCCTGGACATCGCCATCAGTGTGGACATGCTCGACACCGGCATCGACGTCCCCGAGGTCGTCAACCTGGTGTTTTTCAAACCCGTCTACTCCCCCACCAAATTCTGGCAGATGGTCGGCCGCGGCACCCGCCTGCGCCCTGACCTGTTCGGCCCCGCCGTGGACAAAACGTGCTTCTACATCTTCGACTACTGCGACAACGTGCGCCAATTCAGCGGCACCACCAACACCACGGAAGGCTCGCACCAAGTCTCGCTTTCGCAGCGCAGCTTCACCACCCGCGCCCGCCTACTGCTGACGGCCACGGATGAAGTGCGAGGGGACGTCGCAAAGCATCTTTCGGACGCCGTGCGCAGCGTGCCCCACCGCAGCATCCTCGTGCCCACCGAAGCACGCGCCTACCTCGAACGATTTAGCGACGCCACCCCCTGGCTCACCGCCGACGCCGACACCCACCAACAAGCCGTCACCGCACTCGCGCCCCTGCCCTTCGCCGCGACCGGCGACAAAGAACAAGCCCGGCGCTTCGACTACCTCATCTACCAGCTCGAACTCGGACTGTTCGAAGAGCGCGGCGACTGGGACGTGCTCGCAGAGAAAGTCGTCGGCATCGCCGAGGCGCTGCTGCAGAAAACCAACATCCCCACCGTTGCCAACAACGCGGCGCTCCTCGAAGCGCTCGCCGGCCCGCAGTGGTGGGACGGAGTGACCTACAAGGACCTCGAACTGGTCCGCAAAACCGTGCGCGGGCTCACTGTCTTCCTCGACAAAGCGCAGCGCGTCGTGGTGATCACCGACTTCGAAGACGAACTCGGCGAACTCGAACACAGCACCCTCCAGGCCACCGGCGGCACCCAACGCGAGAGCTCCGTCGTCGAAGAAGAACTCCGCCGCGCGCTCGAAGGCAACACCACCAGCCTGGCGCTGCGCAAACTCCGCAACGCGCAACAGCTCAGCACGCACGACCTCGACGAACTACGCCAGCTGCTGCTCAACGCCCACGTCGACGGCGCCGCCGAACTCGCCGACACCCACCAGGCCAAACTCGGCCTCTTCCTGCGCGAAGTCGTCGGGATGGACGCCACCGCCGTCGAGGCACACTTCGAGGAACTGCTGCACTCCACCGCCCTCAACTCCGTGCAACGTGCGTTCCTCAACACCGTCGTCAGCGAGGTGATCCGCAACGGCGTCGTCGAAGCACACGAACTCACCCAACCGCCCTTCGACGAAAACGGCTCCATCATGGACATCTTCCACGATAACGTGGGCGTTGTCCTGCAACTCAACGACAGCCTCAAGCAGCTCAACAACACCGCCATGCCGAGCGCGGGGTAGCTTCGATCGCGATTTCTATAAAATCAAGCGCATGAGCACATGGGCACAAATCCTTGGCGTTGGCGCGACGGCACTGCTGATCGGCGGTGGCGTCGGCGCAGGCACCTACGCAGCCATTAACGAGCCGGACCCGGCGCAGTACGCCATCGCTACCACCGCCGAGGCGCCACGCCTCCAACTGACCAACCCCGACGGCCTGCTCACCCCAGCTGACCAGGCGCAACTCGAGCAGAACCTCCAGCGCATCGACCACCCAGAAGTCGTGCGCACCATCCACATCCTCGCGTTCAACAACGCCGAAAACACGCGCGACAACATCAACGACACCATCGAGGAATACTTCCGCGCCCACTACCCCGACGAAATCCTGGACAAGCACGGCTTCCGCGACGGCACGCTCATCCTCGCCGTGGACATGGCGCACCGCCACCACGCAATCTACGCCGCCGACGACGTCGCCGACGTCCTCGACCTCCACAGCGAATCATCGCGCGTCTCCTCAGTTATCGACGCCATGGTCCCCGGACTACAAAGCAACAACGTCCCCGCCGCCCTGTTCGCCGGCGCGAGCCTCGCCATGGACACCGACGGCCTGCAGCAGGAGCGTTACGAGTCCGCAGTCGACGACCGGATCGGGGGTGGCATCGGCGCCGGTGTGGGATCCGGCGTGTTGGCAGGCGTTGTTGGCGGCACAGGCGTCGCGCTGCGCAACCGGCGCCGCCGATTGATCGAGCAGGCGCGGGCGGACTACTCGCTCGTGACCAAGGAATACGCCGACCTCGCCGGGCGCCTCGACGGCATCGACGTCCGCGCCAACTCCCTGACCAGCGCGTTTGCTGATGCGGAGCTGCGTCGTCAATGGGGCGACGTCCGCGACCGCTTCCTCAAACTCCACGACACCGTCTCCGGCGCCGGCGGCATCAACAGCATCCCCATCTCCGACGACGCCGCTGCCTACCGCGCCCGCAAACAACTCGCCGACGCCGCCGAAACCCTCACCCACACCAGCCACGCCGAAGACAACATCAACCGCCTCTTCAACATCGAACAAGGCGACACCACCGCCCGCCGCACCGACCTCGCCCGCCTCAGCAGGGACATCACCAAAGCCCGCACCTCAATTAACGACGCCACCCTCCGCCAAGAACTCGTCGCTTTGGAGGACCGCGTCCGGCAGCTAGATGCGGACCCCGCCAGCCCCACCTTCCTCGACAACTACCTCCGCCTCCTCTCCGACTACCGCATCATCCTCGACGCCGTCAAAGACAAAGAGTTCAGCGACGTCAAAGACCGCCACAAACTCACCACCCCAGCCATCTACGACAAGGACTACTGGTACCCCACCTACATCCCATTCGTTGCGATGCAGTCCTGGCACAACACCAACGTCGCCGCCGCGAACTCGGCTGCTTCTTCCTCTTCGGGTGTGAACACGACGTTCAGCTCGGGGTTCACGGCCGCTGGCGGGTCGGGGAGTTTCTAGGGGTTGGTCCTGCACCAAATTCCCTCATACGCGCTCGCCGACCTGGGCTTTTGCAGATTGGGCTGCTGAAAAGCGGGAATGTGGTGCATGTCCCGGCCTTAAAAACATCAGAATGCAGATTGATGCTAAATTGGCGTTGCAGACCTCCACCGCACATGCGGAATTTGGGGGTCTAGCTGTTTTCCAGGGCTATTGGCCGTATCTTCGGGGAGTTCCACCCCAGTCTCATCTCTAAACCGGTCCGGGATAGATCTTGAAATCTTGTAAATTTGAGGCCTGTGGAATCCATCTGAGCAGGAGGAATCTGAGTGATAGCCTTATTCTCGTGCGAAAAATGAACATTAATTTCAGGGCCGAATGGAATAACGCGCAAGTCATTGCCGCTCTGCTCGTTGCTTTCGTGTTATTCCTTGCCATGGTGCACTGGGGGTTGGTGCTCTTCTGGGAAAAGCCCTGGCAGGAATCGCTTGCGACGATATTTTCATATCGAGGAGCGATACCTGCTGCCGCAGCTGCCGTACTTACGTTAGGTATCGCCACCAAGTCACTGTCGCAGAAATCAAATGCTGATGACCGCTCTGCGTACTACGAACGTGTTCAGTGGGCAATCGATATGACACTTGCAGAAAATCCCGCTCAGCAAAATGCAGGTTGGCATTTTTTGACCCCAATGCTGGAGTCAGGGTTGAAGTCTTCAGAAGATATCGGGTTTACTCGGGCAATTCTTGAATACGACAATAAATTTAACCCGAAGAATTCAACCTTTTCGCCGGGTACTACTTCGAAGAACTGGGTTTCAGACCTAGAGATTTTGTTACTATTATCCGTACTAGGTCATAACAGGGATAGGAAGGAGTCTGCTGATGACTGATCAGGCAATGGCAGAGCGGAAGTATCCACTGACCGAGTCCCATAAACGAATGATCGAGCAGTTGCCAATGACACAGGCGAAAGCTAGCCGTGATTTGCAAGAGTATGCCAAGAAACTCGAAGCACGTCAGAACCGGCCCTTATGGCAGCGGATTCTAGGCATTTATCCGATATAGATGGTGTTGCCCGGAGGGCTCCACACATAGGTTAAAAGACCGAGTGTGATCCATGCGACCATCAAACACAGCCACAAGCAGCGGTTCTAAAACGTTTCACGGGGCTTCTCCTAGTATGAGTAGTGTTTCCTTGCAGGATAAATGCAAATATTTTTGCACACAATTGTTTGCTCTGCCCGAACACATTCACTCCCGCTGGCTGACTAGCCGTCACCGATCTAGGCTTTTACAACTTGGCCAACTCAAAGCGAGGGAATGTGGTGCAGGCACCTCTTCCCTGCGCACCAAATTCCTGGTTTTTCGCGGGGCGCTCGGCGTTTTCCCAGGTCGCGATTCGGCAAGATGGGAATGTGGTGCGCGTCCCGGGCACTTGAGTGCCAAAGGACGCAATTCCGAAAAGTAGCACCGACATAGTGCCTGGTCAGCAATGGGCTGGATGTTTAGGGGTGCGTCCTTTGGCACTCACGGCACTCGAGACCTAAGAACGCCAAAGGCCCCACCAAAAAGGCGGGGCCTAAGACAAAAAAGCTACTCCACGGTGACGGAGTTGATCACAACGTCCTCGACGGGGCGGTCCATGCGGCCGGTCGGGACGTTGGCAAGCTCGTCGACGACCTTGCGGGAAGCCTCATCGGTGACCTCGCCGAAGATGGTGTGGCGGTTGTTCAGCCACGGCGTCTCGGCGACGGTGATGAAGAACTGGGAACCGTTGGTGCCTGGGCCGGCGTTTGCCATGGCCAGCAGGTATGGGCGGTCAAACTGGAGTTCTGGGTGGAACTCGTCGGCGAACTGGAAGCCTGGGCCGCCGGTGCCGGTGCCGGTTGGGTCGCCGCCCTGGATCATGAAGTCGGGGATGATGCGGTGGAAGATGGCGCCGTCGTAGAAGGGGCCTTCGGTGGTGCCGGAGGCGTTCTTGGTGGAGTAGTCGAGGGTGCCCTTCGCCAGGCCGGTGATGGTGTCAACGGTGTGTGGGGCGTGGTTGCCAAACAGGTCGACTTTGATGTCGCCGTGGTTGGTATGGAACGTCATTGTCTGCGTCTTTTGAGTCATGGTGTACAGCGTACACGACCCTCCACGCCCCTCGTCCGGTGTTAGCGCTGGGCGAGCACCGCGTCGCGTGCAGCAACCAGGTTGCGTAGCGACGGCACCACTTCCTCATACTTGCGGGTCTTCAGGCCGCAGTCGGGGTTGACCCAGAGGTGTTCGGCTGGGACGTGGCGCAGTGCTGCTTGGAGCAGTTCGACGATTTCCTCGACGGAAGGGACGCGTGGTGAGTGGATGTCCCAGACGCCGGGGCCGATTTCGGAGTGGAAGGAGTCGTCGATGTCGGCAAGCAGTTCCATGCGAGAGCGGGCGGCTTCGATGGAGGTGACGTCGGCGTCGAGGCCTGCGACTGCGTCGATGATCTGGCCGAACTCTGAGTAGCAGAGGTGGGTGTGGATCTGGGTGGTCGGAGTGGCGTTCAAGGAGACGAGTCGGAAGGAGCGGACGGCCCAGTCGAGGTAGGACGGGCGGTCCTTGGCTCGGAGTGGGAGGAGTTCGCGCAGGGCCGGCTCGTCGATTTGGATGATGCTGATGCCGGCTTCCTCGAGGTCGCGGACTTCGTCGGCGAGGGCGGCGCCGATTTGGTCGGCGGAGACGGACAGGGGGACGTCGTCGCGTTTGAAGGACCAGGCCAGGATGGTGACTGGGCCGGTGAGCATGCCCTTAACCGGCTTGTTGGAGAGGGATTGGGCGTAGGTGGCCCATTCGACGGTCATTGGGGCTGGTCGGGAGACGTCGCCGTAAACGATTGGTGGGCGGGTGCAGCGGGAGCCGTAGGACTGGACCCAGCCGTTTTCGGTGACGACGAAGCCGTCGAGGAGTTCGGCGAAGTACTGGACCATGTCGTTGCGTTCGGCTTCGCCGTGGACGAGGACGTCGATGCCGATTTCTTCTTGCAGTTCGATGACCTGCTTGATTTCTTGCTGCAGCGCTTCCTTGTATTGAGCGTCGCTGAGTGTGCCGTTGCGGTGTGCGGCGCGGGCTTGGCGGATCTCGGGGGTTTGGGGGAAGGAGCCGATGGTGGTCGTCGGCAAGCTGGGGAGGTTCAGGGCGTCGCGCTGGGCCTGCTGGCGCTCGGCGAACAGCGGCTGGCGCTGCACCTGACCTGCGGGAAGCGTGCCAAGACGCTTGGCGACAGCCTCGTCGTGGCGCAACGGGGATTCCGCGCGGGTGCGCGCGACGCGGGCGGACGCGGCGAACGCGACCTCGGCGGCCTGCGGGCCGGCGCTCAGGGCGAGGGCTTCGGCGATCTTCTCGTCGGCGAAGGCGAGCCAGGTGGCGACGTCGACGGGCAGGTTGCGCTCGGCCTTGAGGGTGTGCGGCACGTGCTGCAGCGAGGTGGACGTGGTCACCGATGTGGCGCCGAGGGTGGTGAGGATTTCGGTGCGTTCGGCGAGGTCGGCGGCCCAGACGTTGCGGCCGTCGATAAGTCCGGCGACGAGGTGTGTCTCGGGCGCGACGTGGGCGCGGACCTGCTCGACGTAGTTCGGAGTGGCCTGCAGGGTCCACGGGGACAGGTCGACGTGGAGGGCTTCGGGCTTGAGTTCGCCGAGGACGGGCAGGGCGGCGTCGGCGGCGCCGTATGGGGTGGTCAGGTAGACGTTCGGGCGCGCTTCGGCGCCGAGCAGCGCTGACCATGCCTCACCCAGGTAGCGCGCGACATCGGTGTCCGGGGTGTCAACGTCAGCGACGACGATCGGCTCGGCGACCTGGACCCACTCCACACCGGCCTGGCGCAACGCCGCGAAGACCTGAGCGTACGCATCGACAAGGGCCGGGAGCAGGGACCACTCCACCGGCTTCGACAGCGCGAGGAGCGTGACCGGGCCGACGAGGTACGGGCGAACCTGGTGGCCGGCCTCGCGGGCCTCCTCCACGATGCGCACGATGCGGTCCGGCACCGGCGTGATCTCCTGGCCTGCGGCAACCTCAGGCACGAGGTAGTGGTAGTTGGTGTCGAACCACTTCGTCATCTCCAGCGGCACGCGGGTGGCGGTGCCGCGGGCGAGCGCGAACTCCTCATCCAGGTCGGTGCGGCCGGCGACGAGGCCGACGGTCAGCGCGGTCTCCAGGACGTGGTCGTAGAGGGCGACGTCCGCCGGGATGGCGTAGGGCTCGGAAAGGCCGAGGTCACGCAGGTGGTTGTACGTATCGATGCGCAGGGCGCGCGTCGTGGAACGGAACGTGTCCGCGTCGATCTGCCCGGACCAGTAGGACTCCAGGGCGCGCTTCAGTTCGCGTTGCGCGCCGATCCTCGGGTAGCCCTCGATGGTCGTGGTGGGGAATGCTACGGTGCTCACAGGTTGAGTCCTTTCAATAGTTCACGTGTTACTGCTAAGTCGTTATGTGTGTAAACATGCAGGCCACCGGCGCCAGCCTGCAGAATCGTGCGCGCTAACTCAACGGTGAGTCGCATGCCAATCTGGTGCTCCTCCTCCGGTGTCCGCGCCGCTTCAAGCTGCTTGATGACGTCCACCGGGGGTGCCACACCGGACAACTCACCCATCCTGCGCACCCGGTTCACGCTGGTCATCGGCATGATGCCGGGGATCAGCGGGATGCGCACCCCGGCGAGCCGGGCACGCTCCGCGAAGCTGAGATAGTCCTGCGCGTCGAAGAACAGCTGCGTGATGGCGAAGTCGGCACCGAGGCGCTGCTTCGCCAGCAACACGTCCAGGTCCTGGTCGTCGCTGGTGCTCTCCGCGTGTCCTCGCGGGTAGCAGGCCACCGACAGCGCCAGCTTGCCGGCGGCGAGGCGGTAGGCCTGGGCGTCGGCGACGTCCTGGATCAGGTTGAGCAGGTCCGTCGCGTGCTGCAGGTGTGTGTCGGGCAGACGGTCGAGTCCGGCTGGGATGTCGCCGCGAAGGGCGAGGAATCCGCGGACGCCGGCGTCGATAAGCTGGGTGATCCACTGCCGCAGCTCGTCGGGCGTGCCGGCGGTGCAGGCGAGGTGCGCGATGGGGCGCATGCTCGTGGTCTGCGCGATGCGCTCGATGAGGCGGGCGGTGCCTTCCAGCCAGTCGCTGCGGTGCGAGCTGGTGACTGACACGTAGTCGGGCTGGTAGGCGGCGAGCCCTTGGATGAGGGCGTCGAGCTTGGCGGAGTCGGCGCTGTGACGCGGTGGGATCACCTCGAAGCTGAGCGCCGTGCGTGCCCGCTGCGGGCGTGGTGCGAGCTCCTCCTCGATGCCGTCCAACGGTGCCGACGCCGAGATCCGCGTTTCCAACGTTGCCTGCCGCACCTGACTCACCTGCCTTCTGTTGCTTCCTGTTGATGGGGTGCAATGAAATTTAAGGCTGGCCGCAAGGGTGCACAACTACTTTTGCGTATCGCGATGTATTGTCACAGGTCAGCGACCTGCGAAATGTGAATAATATTTCCCAAAACTGAACCGCTTGGTCTACTTCGCGCGGACTGTGGGGGCACATGTCGGTGCAGCCCGCTAGGGTGGTTGGGAAAGAACACAACGAAGGAGCACACATGAACCTCACCACTGCACGACTCGCACTGCGCGGCATCAGCGGCGCCTGGAACTACTTCCGCGAACTCAACAGCAAGCAGCAGCGCGACGTCTACGAAGCACTCACCGAAGCCATCAAGGACGACAACATCGACGACCTCCACGACCTCGCCGACGTGCCACAGCTCGAGGGGATCTACGACGCCGCGCGCCAGCAGGCCGGCAAAGTCACCCGCGCCAGCCACGCGCGTATCGACGCCCGCCGCGCCCTCCACGCCGCGACCGCCCCTGACCGCAAGGCTCGCCAGATCGCGCTGAAGAAGGAAGCGCGCAAGCGTGGGACCGGCTCGAAGGTCCTGCTCGCCTCCCTCGGTGCGGGCGCGCTCGCGGCCGGCGGCTGGGCGCTGTGGGAGTTCTACCTGCGCGAAAAGCTTGAGGAGCGCAACCACGAGCCCAAGCACGCACTGCGGGAAGACGCGACTGAGGGCACGTCTGAAGGCACGGCCACGCTGGTGTACTCCACCGATTCCGCCGACGACCAGTTCAGCACCCTCGACGCCCTCGACGAGGACCAGCGCCGCGCTACGAAGTAGAGCTCACCCGCCACGCCAGCAACAGGTGGTTGACCAGGCGTGTCTTCACGTCTGGGAAGAGGTCGCGCAGGTTCGCGCTCATCGGGCGGGTGACCACGATCAGCTCGGCGGCGATCTCGGAGGGGGTCAGCGCTGGGTCGACGAGGCCGTGAGCGGCGGCGAGGTCCAGCAGCTCTTGGACGTGCGCGAAGAACTCGTCGCGGCGCTGCCGCACCGTGGGCTCCAGGGCGTGCGGCGGCTCGTCCGCCAGGGCTGCTACCAGCATGCCGATACCCGAGTCGGCGCACGCCCAAATGAAGGCGCGCCACTGCTCCTCCGGGGCGCTGTCAAATTTGGCCAGCGTGTCCCCCAGCTTCGCGTCAAGCACGTCAATGAACTCGAGGGCGCACGCCTGGCGCAGGTCGGCGCGCGTCGGAAAGTGCCTGTACAGCGTGGCGATGCCCACCCCAGCGTGCTCCGCGATCTCACCAAGCGTGACCTCCGAGTTCGGGCGGGTTCGGAAGTTCTCCACCGCCGCCCGGATCAGCTGTTCGCGCTTCTGTCTCGCATCGGCCCGCATGGTGCTTCCTTTCCGCTTGACATTAACTGATAGTCAACCCTACGCTTAGCACCATTCTGCAACGAAAATCAACCAAAGTAGGTGTTCAATGGACTGCATCCTACGAGCCGTCGACGTCGTCGTGCGCCCAGGGAACAACCCGGTCAACCTCGAGGTTGGCGAAGGGTTCACGCTGGTCACATCGCCGCGCGAGTCCGGCGCGTCCACACTGAGTATGGCGCTCGCCGGCCGCTACGAACCACACAGCGGCACCATCGAACTTTTCGACGAGCCCACCACCGCCCGCCAGCGCTTCCCCGAGATTGCCCTGGCGGGCATCCCGCTCATCGACTCCGTCGAGCGCTCCGTTCCCACAAAAGAAATCATCCGGGAGCAAATCTCCTGGGAGCTGCCGTTCTTCCGCCTCATCCCGCGTGACCTGCTCGGCCACGAACTTGTCGAACCCTGGCTGGAGCCACTCCAATTCGACCTGGACGAGGACAAACTCAAGCTCGGTATCGGCGACCTCAGCATCGTTGACCGGATGCGGCTGCGTGTGCTGCTCGCGCTCATCGCGCGGCCAGACGCGCCACTCATCATCGTCGACGACCCAGACCAGCTGCGCAATTTCGAACTGCGCAAAGAATTCATCGACAACTTGCGCGACGTCGCAGAACTCAAACCAGTGCTGGTCAACAGCGTGAACAAGGAGGACCTATGATCGCAGGGCTGCACATCGGCAGCAACTTCCGAAAGTTCGGTCACGGCAAACTGCCGCCGCTCGCCATCATCGCCATCACGCTCATCCCGCTGCTCTTCGGCGGGCTGTTCGTCTGGTCCTACTACGACCCGCTGGGCAACCTGCACAAGATGCCCGTCGCCCTGGTCAACTCCGACGAGGGTGAGCACGGCCTTACCGTGGTCGAAGAGCTCATGGACGAGCAACCCATGGACTTCCGCCTCGTCAGCGCGGAGGAAGCCCAAAAGGGCGTTGCCGACGGCACGTACTACCTCGGCGTGGAGATCCCCAGCGACTTCTCCGAAGCCGCCGAATCCGTCAAGTCCGAAAACCCCCACCAGGCGAAACTCAACATCTCCCTCAACGAGACCAACGGGTTCATCCCCACCATGCTCGGCAACCAGGTGACCCTGATCATGAGCTCCGTCATCTCAGAGAGCGTGAGTAAAGAGGTGGTCAATCAGCTCTTCGTCGGCTTCAACACCATCCACGACGGCATGGTGAAAGCCGCCGACGGCGCCGACCAACTCGACGACGGCGCGCACAAAGCCAAGGACGGCAGCGGCAAACTGAAGGACGGCGCCGGCAAGCTCAACGGCGGCGTCGGGGAGCTCGACAACGGCATCAAGAAGCTCGCCGACGGCGCCCAGCAACTCGACTCCGGCATCGGCGAACTCCAGCAGGGCGCTAACACCCTCAACGAGAAGCTCGGCGAAGCCTCCCAAGGCGCCAACAAGCTTGCCAACGGCCTCACCGCCCTCCAAGACGGCACCGCCCAGCTCGGCGCCGGAGCAGCCGCCATCGCCGGCGGTGTAGGCAAGCTGACCTCCATCACGGACCAGCTCAACGTGGCCCAGAACACCTTCAACAGCATCAACGCCACCCTGGACCAGGCCATCCGTCAGCTCGACGCCACCCCAGTTCCCGGCGCCTCCGACCTGGCCAATCAGGCCCGCGGCCTGAAAGCTCAGCTCAACGGCGACCAGTTCGTTGCCATGAACCCGCAGATGATCAACGACCTGACCAGGCTGCGCAACGGCGCCCAAGAGCTGTCCACCCAGCTCAACGACCCCACCGCAAAGTACCGCGCCGGCGTCGAGCAAGCCGTCTCCGGCGCACAAACGCTCGCCCAGGGTCTGCAGATGCTGCACGACGGCTCCGGCACGCTCGTGGTGGGCGTCGGCAAGCTGAAGGACGGCTCCTCCCGCCTCGTCGTGGGAGCCAACTCCGCAGCCGAAGGCACGTCCAAACTCGCGGGTGGCTCCAACCAGCTCGTCGTCGGCCTCAACGACCTGAACGACGGCCTGGTCACCCTCAGCGACGGCACCGGCGAACTCAGCCTCAAACTCAACGAAGGCGCCGACAAAGCCCCAACCTGGGAAGGCGACCGCCTCGAGAAAGCCACCGAGGCCGCCGGCAACCCCGTCGTACACAACAACACCGGCGACGAACTCACCTTCTTCGGCAAGGGCCTCTCCCCCTTCTTCCTGTCCCTCTCCCTGTGGATCGGCGGGCTCGTGCTCTACATGATCCTCGCGCCGTTCTCACGCCGCGTCATCGACTCCGGCACCAACCCCTTCCGCATGGTCGCCCACACCCTGCTGCCGTCCCTGATCGTCGGCTTCGTGCAGGCCGTGCTGCTGTGGCTCGTGCAGGTCGTCGCGATCGGCGTCGAGCCGAAGCACCCACTCGGCCTCTTCGGCGTCCTGTGGTTCGGCTCCTGGGTGTTCATGTCGATCATCCTGGCCATCAACATGGTCTTCGGCCCCGCCACAGGCAGACTCGTCACCATGGCGCTCATGTCCCTGCAGCTAGTGGCGTCCAACGGCCTCTACCCACCCGAAGTGCAGCCAGGGTTCATCCAGTGGGTCCACGCCTGGGACCCGATGCGCTTCACCGTGGACATGATCCGCGTCGCCTTCTTCGGCACCCACGACGAGGACCCACGCCTGCTGCGCGCCATCGTGGTGCTCACGTTGCTAGCTGTGGCCGCGTGGTTGATCAGCGCGTGGGGCATGTGGAAGCGTCGCATCCTCAACGACAAGGACATCCACCCAGAGCTGGCGCTGTAAGGGGTGTGTGGGCGCTGGGGCCTGGTCCCTGGCACCACATTCCTATTTGGGGGTTCGGTGAGCTGGGGAAACGCTGCGGGCCTTTTCGAAATTCGGGAATTTGGTGTCTGGGCAGGGGATGCGCGCACCAAATTCCTGGATTTTGGCAGCCGGGTTTTGGAAAAGCCCAGTTCGACGGGGGTCGGAGAGGGAATCTGGTGTCCCATCGGGAGGTGCCAGTGCCAAAGGACGCAATTCTTGTTGGGGGATGGGATAAAAACCCAGGTCGTGAAGAGGGGGTTGCGTGCTTTGGCACTGAGGTGAGGGGGAGTGCACCAAATTCGCCCTCGTGGAGTTGACGACCCGGGGAAACGCCGCGGCGCCTTTTCGAAATTCGGGAATGTGGTGTCGTGATGCTTGGCCTGCGCACCAAATTCCCCCTTGGGCCCTAGGTGGCAGGCTGGTTGTGGGCCAGAACCCGAAGGAGGTCCACACCCATGCCCCCACACGATATTCCCCCGCTGATCCCCAAGCCACCAGAGAAGGATTGGGCAGATTACAACACCAACCCCGACCCCGACAAGACTCGTAAACGTCGGCGTGCAAGCATGCTTTCTGCACGCGATGTGCTGGCGTTGCCGACTGTCACGCTTGCACCCGGTGCCACGCTTGCTGATAGTGAGTTGGTCATGCCGGATGCTGCGGCAGTCGTGTTTATCCCCAACACTGAAGATCGCGGGATTGTCACCTATAGCGATACCCAGAAACAGCAGATGGTCAGGATCTATCACCAACTACCGTACGGGACAAAGAAGGTTTGGCTGGCCCGTCACGACATGGACGCATCACGAGTGATTCGGTGGATGAAGCGGTTTGATCTTGGCACGTTTACCCAGCAACAACGCGCCGCAGTCTATACCGGGGCAACTACCCCTGTACCGGTGGTGTTAGACGCTGAAGCAATCATCTCACTTGTCCACCAGTATGTGGCTGCCCCGCATGGGACAAAACAAGCCTTGCTGGATAAACACGGTATCTTGCAGTCAGCGATGCATGGCTGGATCGAGAAAGTCGCAAACGGCACGATTGCCCACTACACGCACACAAGAAAGGCAGAACCCTTGAACACCCCCAAGGCCACCAACAACGACATGGTCACCATTACCCGCAAGGAATACAACGCACTACAACGAGAAAACGCCAAGCTGCGCAAAGAAAACAAGCTGTGGAAGGACACCAGTGATGTACTGGGAAAAGCTATAGCGTCTCTGCCAGAAAACACTGGCGGGGACTCAAACGTGGCGGGAAAATCCTCACAGGCGAACAAACACAACGCTATGAGGCAGGCCTACAACAAGAAAACGAGCTAATCGAAGCACTCGTTGGTATCGGGCACTCAATGAGGAAAGCCTGCAATGTGTTAGGCGTGGCCCGTTCCAGGCGGTATTACCAGGACAATCCTCGCCCGAAGAAGCAAGATCCGATCCCGCATCACAAACGCAACATCAAACGCTTAACCGATGCGCAAGTCAACGACATTTTGGCCTTGTTAGATGCTAATCCGTATTCGAGTGTGGATGATGTCTTCTACCACGCATTGAACAATGGGTGCTATATCGCCAGCTTGCGTAGCTTCTACCGGGTCGCCAAAGCACACGGCAAACTCTTATCACAACGCTACGGCACACGCAGAACACGCCCACGGCGTGCACGCGGCAACAACCAGCCCCCACATGTTGAAGCACACCGGCCAGGTCAAGTGCTGTGCTGGGATATCACCTATCTTCCAGGCAAGTACACAAACCAGTACTACGCCTGCCATACCGCAATCGATCTGTATTCCCGTGCTGTTGTCGGCGCAGTTGTTGCCCACCACGAACTCAATCGGCATTCAAAAAGGCCAAATCTAACCCCCGCGACACGCCGAGCCAGACACACATTTTGACCCTTAACCCCTTAACCCCGCATCCCTTTGCAAGAACCCAAACGCAAAAAGAACCGACCCTCCCGAAGGAGAGCCGGTCCGGTTGTGCCCGGGGGGGGACTTGAACCCCCACGTTCTTGCGAACACTGGCACCTGAAGCCAGCGCGTCTGCCAATTCCGCCACCCGGGCGGGCACTGGAACAATATAACACCCTTACATAGAGAAGTGCCAAATCCGCATGTCATGGGGCATAAAGGTGTTTCACGCTAGGTTGTGTCGGAATGCGCACCTATACTAACGGGGTTAAAGAAAGGAGGTGCATGCGGATGGGAGTCATGGATCGATTGGCAAAGCTGGACAGTTCGTTGCAGCGTGGCCTGGATAATTCGATGGCGGCGCTGTTTGGCGGCAAGGTGGTTCCGGCTGAGATCGAGGAGCTGCTGAAGCAGGAGGCGCAGGACTCTGTGGTGGTGACTGACCATGATGAGTTTGTGGTGCCGAATGTGTTCGCGGTGGGTGTTTCTTCGAAGGATTTGGAGAACTTGTCGCAGGAGCGTGACCTGCCGGTGCACCTCGCGGAACAACTGACGCGGTATGTGCGCAACCAGGGCTGGTTCTTTGATGGGCCGGCGGTTGTGCGGATCGCGGAGGAGTCAGGGCTGCGTACGGGCCAGTTGCGGGTCAGTTCTTATATTGATCCGCAGCCGGAGGTCGCGAGTGGGTTTGATGCCATTGTGGCGGAGCCTACGAAGCGGTCGAAGGGCGGTCGGCACCGTCATGCGGCAAACCGGGATCAGGAGGATCACATGCATGAGCCAAATACGATGACGCCGGTTGAGGGCGGCGAAGCGACTGTGAGCCTGCTGTTGCAGGACGGGTCGTCGCGCACTTACTTGGTGCATGAGGGCTCGAATATTTTGGGCCGTTCGAATGATGCGGATTTCCGCCTGCCGGACACGGGTGTGTCGAGGCAGCATGCGGAGATTACGTGGGATGGCCAGGTTGCGGTGTTGGTCGATTTGCAGTCGACGAACGGCACGACGGTCAATGATGAGCCTGTGGAGAACTGGATGCTTGCCGACGGTGACGTGATCACCCTCGGACACTCCCACATCGAGGTGCGCATTGTGGAGCCGAGGGCGTCGAGCCCCGCGGCGCCGGACCCGGAGGAGGGCGCGCCGCGCTACACGGATGCGGCGTCGCACCCGCAGACAGAATTTTTCCAGGCCTAACAAGCCCTGACCTGAAGGAGCTCCTTTGTTGGATTCCGCGGTGATCCTGAGCGCACGCTTTGGCCTGCTCGCACTGCTCTGGCTGTTCATTCTGCTGGTGTTGTGGGTGCAGCGGAAGAATGTGCGTGAGGTGGGTGGAGCTGGGCGTCGACAAGTGAAGCAGGCGGGGAAACCGCTGCAGTCGCGTGAGAAGGTCCGGCAGATTGCGGTCGTTGAGGGGCCGCTGCAGGGCTCTCACATGGAGATTGCGAGTGTGGAGCATGTGACGCTGGGCCGCTCGCCGGATAATGATTTCCAGCTTGGGGATGACTTTGCGTCCTCGCGGCACGCGCGACTGTTCCGCCGTGGCAGTGACTGGTTCATTGAGGACCTAGACTCCCGCAACGGCACCTTTGTGCAGGGTATGCGCATTGACCAGCCGGAGCGGGTGTCGGTGGGGACGAATATCAAGATGGGGCGCACGATTGTGAGGTTGATGCCATGACGCTGCGGTTGAATTATGTGGCGGCATCGGACAAGGGTCTGGTGCGTGGAAACAATGAGGATTCCGCCTACGCGGGCCCGCATCTGCTGCTGTTGGCGGACGGGATGGGTGGCCACGCGGCGGGCGAGGTTGCGTCGCAGTTGATGGTCAGCCACATGGAGCACCTCGACCGGGATCCGGAGGACGCTGACATGTTGGCGTTGCTCGGGGCGGCTGCGGATGATGCGAACGCGACGATTGAGCGTTCGGTGGCGCAGCACCCGGAGCAGGAGGGCATGGGCACGACGCTGACGGCGTTGATGTTCAACGGCGCGGAGTTCGGCCTCATTCACGTGGGCGATTCCCGCGGGTATTTGCTTCGCGACGGCCAGCTTCGCCAGATCACCGAGGACGATACGTTCGTGCAGTCCCTGGTCAACGAGGGGAAGCTGGACCCGGAGGACGTGTCGAGTCACCCGCAGAAGTCGTTGATTTTGAAGGCGTACACGGGCAACCCGGTGGAGCCGCACCTGGAGATGGTTCAGGTCCGCGCGGGGGATCGGGTGCTGTTGTGCTCGGATGGCTTGTCGGATCCGGTGACGGCGTCGACGATTGGGGAGGCGCTCGCGCAGGGCACCCCGTCGGTGGCGGCGCAACGGCTGATTGAGTTGGCGCTGCGTTCGGGTGGGCCGGACAACATCACGGTAGTCATCGCTGATGTGGTGGAGGTCAAAGACGGCGAGGAGCACCCCGACTTGCCGACGGCCCCCGCGATGGCGGGCGCGTTGGCGCCGGAGTTCGAGTCGACGCACCCGGACTCTTCCGCTTCGAGGGCGGCGGCGTTGATGCGCAAGTCGGAGACGATTCCGCCGAACCACAATCGTGAGGGCCGCCGTGATGGGTCGCAGCCCGGCGCGAGTGACGCGTCGGCGGACGAGGAGGATGACCAGCGGTTTCGACGCAAGGTGAACGTTTGGCCGTGGGTGCTGTCCGCGTTGGTGATTGTGCTGATGTTGTCGCTGGCGGCGGTGTTGTGGACGAACGATAGGCTCAACGACCGCTATTTTTTAGGCACCGACGGCAACGACGGCCACTTCGCGATTGAGCGGGCCGTCGGGACGTCGTTGTTTTCGGAGCCGCGCCGCGAGGTGATTCAGCGGGCGTGCATTAATGAGCAGAACAAGTTGCAGATTGTGTCGTCGAACTCGGTGCCGCAGGACTGCGTGATCTTCGGTATCAATGACCTGCCGGAGAGCCAGCTGAACACGGTGGAGAACTTCAAGGGCGGCACGTATGACGATGTGCTGGGTATCTTGAACCGGTTGGCTGGTGAGGCGTTGCCGGTGTGCGTCGATAATGATGCGGCGAAGGACGCCCCGCAGGGTGCGTGCCGGGAGGTGAAGTAGCGATGTCTCGTGTGTTTCGGCGTGCGAAGGAGCTGTTCCTGCTGCTGTGTTCGGCGGGGCTGCTGCTGCTGATGCTGTTCGGCCTGGAGCTGAGCCAGGGCCGCACAATGTCGACGGAGATGTTCTACCTGGTCGGCGGGTTCGTGGGCGTGTACGCGATTGCCCACGTGGCGATTTCGCTGGCGGCGCCGCACGCGGACCAGCTGCTGCTGCCGCTGGTCTCCCTGCTCAACGCGATTGGCCTGGTGGTGATTTACCGCCTGGACCTGGCGGAACGGGCGGGGTATGCGCCGCTCGCAGAGCGTCAGGTGATGTGGTCGCTGGCTGGTGTAGTGCTGATGGTGTGCACGCTTGTGATCGTGCGCGACCATAAGGCGCTGGCCCGCTACTCCTACCTGCTGGGCCTGCTTGGCCTGGTGCTATTGGCGTTGCCGCTGGTGTGGCCGCAGCCGCCTGGGTTCGCGGATGCGCGGATCTGGATCTGGCTGGGACCGTTCTCGATCCAGCCGGGTGAGTTCTCGAAGATCCTGCTGCTGGTGTTCTTCGCACAGCTGTTGGCACAGAAGCGCGCCCTGTTTACGGTGGCGGGCAAGACGCTGCTGGGGATGAGCTTCCCGCGCCTGCGCGACCTGGCGCCGATTTTGGCGGTGTGGGCGATCGCGATTGCGATCATGGCGGTGTCGAACGACTTCGGCCCGGCCCTCCTCCTCTTCGCCACGGTGCTGGGCATGGTGTACTTCGCCACGGGGCGTACGTCATGGCTGGTCATCGGTGCAGGCCTGGTGGCTGTTGGCGGGTACACGGTGTACCAGGTCAGTGAGAAGATCCAGGACCGCGTCGCCAACTTCATGGACCCGCTGGCCAACTTTGACACCACGGGCTACCAGCCGTCGCAGGCGCTGTTCGGCCTGTCCTGGGGTGGGCTGACCGGCACCGGGTTGGGCTACGGCCACCCGGAGATGGTGCCGGTGGCGCACTCGGACTACATCCTGGCGGCGATTGGTGAGGAGCTCGGGCTCGTGGGCGTGGCCAGCGTGCTGTGCCTGTTCGCCATCTTCATTACCCGCGGCTACTCGGCGGCGCTGCAGGTCAGTGACACGTTCGGCAAGTTGTTGGCCGCAGGCTTAGCGACGACCATCGCTATCCAAATCTTCGTGGTCGCCGGAGGGATCTCCGCGATGCTGCCCATGACGGGCCTGACCACGCCGTTTATGTCCGCTGGTGGCTCGTCGATCATGGCGAACTACGTACTGCTGGCGCTGCTGCTGCGGATCTCGAACGCGGCGAACAAGCCAGCGGAGTTTGATGCTTCGGCGATGGGTGCCCAGGCACCGGAGGCGGTGAGCGCACGATGAACAAATCCATTCGCTTAGGCGCGGGCATTGCCCTGCTGCTGATTGTGGCGCTGCTGGTGAACTTCACCGTGGTGCAGGGCTTCCGCGAGGAGAAGTACGCGCAGAGCCCACTGAACTCGCGCACCGTGGTGGAGCTGCGCCAGATCAACCGCGGCCAGATCAGCGCCGGCGGGCAGGTGCTGGCGGAGTCCCACCCGCTCGAGGACGGCTCCTACCAGCGCACGTACCCGAACATGCCGTGGTCCTTTGCGCCGGTGCTCGGCTACGTGTCAGACCAGTACGGCACCTCCCAGATCGAGGCCGGCTACAACGGGCAACTGACCGGGGCGGGCTCCGGCAAGTCCTCCCGCTTCCTGCGCACCGGCCTGGAGCAGGACGTGGTGGGCAACTCGGTCGAGCTGAGTATCGACCCGCACCTGCAGGCCCTAGCCTACGAGCAGCTTTCGAACCGCAACTACGAGGGCGCGATTGTGGCGCTGCGCCCGTCGACAGGCCAGGTGCTGGCGATGGCATCGACGCCGTCGTACGACCCGAACGCGATCTCCAACCCTGACACCGCCGAGGGCGCCTGGGCCGAGGTGAACAACAACCCCGGCAAGCCGCTGCTCAACCACGCGACGCAGGACCAGCTGCCGCCGGGGTCGATCTTCAAGATCGTCACCACCGTCGCCGGGCTGCGCAACGGCTACACGCCGGATTCCCCGCTGACGGGCGCGCCGTCCATCACCCTGCCGGGCACGACCGTGCCCCTGACCAACTACGCGGGCCAGGCCTGCGCCGGCGGCGGCCAGGTGCCGCTGCGCACCGTGTTCGCAACGTCCTGCAACACGGCGTTCGTGCAGATGGGCATAGCCGTCGGCGCTGACGCGCTGCGTGAGGCCGCCCACGGATTCGGCATCGGCGAGCAGTACGACCTCGGCATGCCCAACGCCACCGGCTCGCTCGGCGACCTGCCCGGCGACGCCGAACTTGGGCAGTCCGCGATCGGGCAGCGCGACGTCACCATGACCGCGCTGCAGGCCGCCGTCATGGCGGGCACCGTCGCCAACGAGGGCCGCCGCATGGCGCCGTACGTGGTCAACCGCGTACTCAGCCCCGACCTGCGCGAAATCGAAACTGCCAAACCCCACATGCTTTCGGACTCCATCACGCCCGAGGAAGCAAACACCATCAAAGACCTCATGTTCGGCTCCGAGCGCGACACCTGGGGCTACGACGGCAACGGCTTCGCCTCCAAGACCGGCACCGCCGAGCACGCCGAAGGCGCAGCGCCGCACACCTGGTACGTCGCCTTTGACCCGGTGAAGGATGTGGCGGTGGGGGTCGTCGTCAAGAATGGTGGCGGCCTGGGCACCGGGGCGACCGGCGGGCAAGTCTCCGCACCACTCGGGCGCGCGGTGCTCTACGCGGCACCCGCAGCGCCAGCTGATGAGGAAGGAACCAACGCGCGATGAACTACGAAAACAAAGACGAACTCCAGAAGCTCATCGGGCCCGACTACCAGCTGCAATGGATCATCGGGCACGGCGGCATGTCCACCGTCTGGCTTGCCGACGACGTCCGCCACGAACGCGAAGTAGCCCTCAAAGTGCTGCGGCCGGAATTCACCGCGAACCAGGAGTTCCTCACCCGTTTCCGCAACGAGGCCAACTCGGCGGAGGGGATCAACTCCCCCAACGTGGTCGCCACGTATGACTACCGCGAGGTAAAAACCGACGGCGGGTTCCCCATGTGCTTCATCGCCATGGAATACATCCGCGGCGAATCCCTCGCCGACCTCATCGCGCGCGAAGGCCAACTCAAGGAAGACATGGCCCTTGACGTGCTGGAACAGGCCGCGCACGGCCTCGCCGTGATCCACCGCATGGGGCTGGTACACCGCGACATCAAGCCCGGCAACCTCATGATCACCCAGAACGGGCAGATCAAGATTACGGACTTCGGCATCGCGAAAGCGGCGGCGGCCGTGCCGCTGACGCGCACCGGGATGGTCGTGGGCACCGCCCAGTACGTCTCCCCCGAGCAGGCCCAAGGCAAGAAGGTCACGGCGGCGTCCGACGTGTACTCGCTCGGCGTCGTCGGCTACGAGATGCTCGCCGGGAAACGCCCGTTCACCGGGGACTCCTCGGTCTCCGTGGCGCTGGCGCACGTCTCCGCCGAACCACCTGCGCTGCCGATTAGCGTGAGCGCCCCGGCGCGCGAACTCATCGAGATCGCCCTGCGCAAAACGCCAACCCAGCGCTTCCGGGACGGCAACGAGATGCAGCTGGCCGTCGAACAGGTCCGCCAGGGGATGCGCCCGACGCAGCCCGGCGGCGACACGGCCGTCATCGCCATCGAGCCCTCCCCGACCGCGTCCACCCAGATGCTCGCCGACATGTCCCGGCCGACCACGGCCCGGCCCGCCGCGCCGCGGCGCCGCCCGTCCGTGCCACCGCAGGCCCCGGCGCGTGCAGCGATGCCTGTGCGCCCGGCGCCCGCTGACGTTGCTGCTCCTGGGAAGCGGCGCAGCACCGCCGTCTACTGGGTCGGCATCGTGCTCGGCGTGATCACCCTCGCCGTCATCGGCGGCGTGGCCTGGGCATTCAACAACGGCACCCTCGGCGGCAGCACCCCGAGCAGCACCGCCCCACGCCAAAGCGTGGTCACCCAAACCACCACCGTGGAAACCGAACCGACCTACGAAGAACCCGTCGAGGAGCCGACCACGCACGCGCCCGACACCCCCACTGAGCACAGCAGGCACAGCACGCGCAGCAGCGCCCCAGCTACGCTCACCATCGAGGACGAAACGCCGACCCAGCCAACACAGCCGACCCACAGTCGGCCATCCGCGCCGGAGCAACAGCCGACGGAGGGGACGTCGATACATACTGAGGCGCCCACGACGCAGGCCCCCAACCCCCAGCCGGGCGGTGGGGAAATCGGCAACGGTGAACTAGACTTGCAAAATCTGCCAAACATCCTCGGAGGAAATGCGTAAATGACAACGATCGCCAACCGCTACGAACTCGGCGCCGTCATCGGCACCGGGGGCATGAGCGACGTCTACGCAGCCACCGACACCGTGCTTGGCCGCGACGTCGCCGTCAAAATGCTCAAAATCGACATGGCGCGCGACGAAAACTTCCGCGAACGCTTCCGCAAAGAAGCCCAAAACTCGGCGCGGCTCAACCACACCAACATCGTCGCCGTCTACGACACCGGCACCGAAGAAGTCTCAGGTGTCGACGTCCCCTTCATCGTCATGGAACGCGTCACCGGGCAAAACCTCCGCGACCTCGTGCGCGCCGACGGCCCCTTAAGCCCCCAGAAGGCCGCCGCGTTCCTGCTGCCCGTCACGCACGCGCTCCAAGCCAGCCACGACGCCGGCATCATCCACCGCGACATCAAACCAGCCAACATCATGATCACCAACACCGGCGAGGTGAAAGTGATGGACTTCGGCATCGCCCGCGCGCTGGATGACTCCACCTCGGCCATGACGCAAACCTCCGCCGTCATCGGCACCGCGCAATACCTCTCCCCCGAGCAGGCCCGCGGCAAAGCTGCCGACGCCCGCTCCGACATCTATGCCCTCGGCTGCGTCATGTACGAAGCCATCACCGGCAAGCCGCCATTCGAAGGCGAATCGCCCTTCGCCGTGGCCTACCAGCACGTCCAAGAAGACCCCATCCCGCCGAGCGAACGCGTCCCCGCTGACCGCGAACTGACCCCCAACGAGGCCGTCAACCTGGACAGCGTCATCCTCACCGCCATGGCGAAACACCCGGCGGACCGCTACCAAACCGCCACCGAAATGGGCGAAGACCTGGCGCTCCTCAAGCGCGGCGCAGTGACCAACGCCGCCCGCAGCCACCTCGCCTCCCCCGGCGGCGACCACGCCGACCCTACGGATGATGCCACCATGGTCTCCGAGACCATGGTCTCCGAGACCGTCCAGGGCAATGCGCCACGCCGCGCGCCACGCCCCGAGCGGCCCGTCGGGCAACTGCCGGAGAAGGCAGCCGCCGGTGCGGTCGGTGCTGGCGCTGGTGCCGGGGCGGCCGGGCGCTACGCAGCACACCGCCGCGAACACGAAACCACCACCCCAACCTGGATGAAATGGCTCGCCATCGGGCTCGGCGCCGCCATCATCGGCGCCTCCGGCTGGCTCGCCTACTCCTACTTCTCCCCCAACAACGAAGAAACCAACAAGACCTCCCAGATGGTGATCATCCCGGACCTCGCCGACAAACCGCGCGCGGAAGCCGTCGCCGAACTCGAAAACCTCGGCTTCCAGGTCGCCGTCTCCGACGAGCCCAGCCCCGACATCAAGCGCGGCAACGTCATCGACACCAACCCGATCGCCGGGTCCGAACTCCAGCGCGGCACACTCGTCACCGTCAACGTCTCCTCGGGGCGCGAGCTTACCGACGTCCCCGACGTCACCAACATGGACGCCCAAGAAGCCGCAAAGGTCCTCGAAGATGCCGACCTGGAACTGAATGCGGAGCTGCGTCGAGAAGCCAGCGAAGACGTGCCGAAGGGCGAGATCATCAGCCAGCACCCCGCAGCCGGCACCCAGATCTCCAAGGGATCCAAGGTGACCGTCACGGTGTCCGACGGCCCCGAAATGGTCCAGGTACCGTCGCTGTCCGGCGTCAACGTCAACCAAGCGTCCGCCACCCTCGGCTCCATGGGGCTCCAAGTCACCGTGAACAAGGTCGACTCCGAACGCCCAGACGGCGAAGTCATCGCAGTCGCCGGCGAAAACACCGAGGTAGCCAAGGGCACCACCGTCGAAGTGCGCGTCTCCAACGGCATGCTCATGGTCATGCCGAACATCACCCGCATGAAACCTGCCGACGCCGACAAAGCGCTACGCGACGCCGGCTGGAGCGGACGCCTCGTCGAAGGTCCAACCGTCCCGACCGGCGCCCTCGTCGACAACGGCCTCATCGGACACCAAGAAGTCAACGCGGGCGACACCGTCCGACGCGACGCCGCCATCGGCTACAACCTCTGGCAGTTCACCGCCGAACGCCTGATAAGGTAAAAACCCTGATAGCTGGAAAAGCCACCGCACTTGCTTGTAAAGGACTGACATAATGCCAAAGGCAAAAATCACCAAGGACCACCGCCCCGTATCAACCCCAACTGGCGTGTCCCGCACCCCGGTCAAGATCAACACCGGCGGCACCCCGATCTGGTACAAGACCATCATGTTTGGCCTGATGCTGCTCGGCCTCGGCTGGATTATCTTCTACTACATCGCCGGCGACCAGCTGACGTTCCTTGCGGAGCTCGGCCCGTGGAACTACGGCATCGGCTTCGCAGGCATGATCCTCGGCCTGCTCATGACCATGGGGTGGCGCTAGCCTCTGGCGTTTTTCCGGGATTTTTCGTAGATGGTAGTAACAGGATTGTAGTAATCCCGATTTTGGCCCCCATTTCGGGGATTACTACAATCCTGTTACTACCATTTGCGTTTTGACGTGCGGTTTTGACGTGCGTTTTAGCGGGCCGCGCGGCCCTTTGCGCGGGCCCGTTCCAGCTCGATTCGGGCGAGGATCTCGTCCATGCGGTGGAGCACGTCCGTGAAGTCGTACCGTAGGACGGTGTATCCCTGGTTGGTTAGCTCGCGTTCGCGTTTGCGCTCCTGCAGGAGGCTGCGGCGGGGGTCGGAGGCGTGTTTGGTGTCGCCGTCGAGTTCGAGGATGACGGAGTCGTCGAAAAGGAAGTCGACGCGGTAGCGCTGCACCGGCGCCTGGAACTTCCAGCCGGTGACGCCGCGGAGGAGGAACTCGGCGCGGGCGAGGGACTCCATGGGGGAATCGGCGTTGTAGACCGCGGCGCGGGCGGCGTCGCGCGCCACGCCGCAGTTGCGGACGCGGCCCATGCGCTCGATGTGCAGCAGGATGTCGCTGCGCTCCACGTGCGCGATGGAGAGCAGCCAGTCCATAGCGATGAGGCCTTCCTGAAACCCGTGGTAGCGGGCGATATCGATTGCGGTACGGATAGGTGTGGAAAGGCGGATGCCGTACGCGGTAGTGACCTCGGCGGCGGTGAGAGCGGAGGTGCGGTAGCGGACATCGGGCTCCACGAGGTGTTTCGCGGGGCCGCGGCGGCTGGGCGTCGTTACTTCTTGGATCTCTTCGGTGAGGCTGATGACCCACATGCCGTGGATGCGGGCAGCGGTCCTGCCTACGAGGCAGCCTTTGGTCATGGCGCGGGCGGTGGCATAAGCGCGGACGAGGTGCCGCTGCCAGGCATTGAGTTGCCCCCAGGTGCGCGACGGGATGCATTGCGTCCGGTTGAGGCGTCGGTACTCGGGGCTGTGCAGACGGTGACGGAGCGTGCGCGTGTCCACGATGGATGCGAAAAGTTCAGTGTTTTCCAACATGAGGTTTAGACGCACAGGAAAGCCGCCAGGTTCCCCACAGGTGTTCGGTAGCGGGGTGGCACGGGGGTGGATTGTTGAACAATCCGCGCACAGAAGGTGTACACATAGAAACAGGGCCAGAAAGGCCCTGACCTGCTATTTTACTATTGTCACCTTATGAAAGGTATAGTCATGCGGTTTATTCGTTCCATGACGGGCGTTGTAGCGGCCTTGGCATTAGCTGCCGGTACGCTGACCCCAGCCACGGCTCAGACGCTTGAGGAGTCGTACCCCGAAACCCCAGCGACCAATGATGCGCTGCCGATCATCCACACCTACAGGGGATCGGACCACTTGAAGGCGAACGTGCTCAACCCGCGCCCAGTGTGCAACTCCACTGAGGACTACCGCACCATCGTGTACAAGGTGAAGGACAACTTCTTGCCGGTCGGCACGATTTCGACGACCAACCTGACCAAGAACACCATCCCGCTGACGCAGGACCTGGCGCGGACGCAGACGATTTCGGCGTCGGTCAACGGGTCGAAGACTGAGACGATCAACATTGGTGGGTCGGGCTCGAAGGATGGGCTGCAGGGCAACATCGGCTACTCGCTGGCGAAGATGCTGGGCTGGTCGGTGTCGGGAAGCTTGAGCTGGAACGTCGGCCAGAAGATCGGGCCGTACGAGGTTCCGGCGGGCAACACGGGCGAAGCGACGTACGGCTTCCGCACCGTCACCATGACGGGCACGCAGCAGCGCTGCCGCCCGAACGGCACGTGGGCGACGCCGACGGCGTGGGTCGCGAACATGCCGATCAAGAACGAGGTTCGTGTGAAGAACTACTCCACACCTGCAGGTTCGTGGGCACCGAACCGCGGCGCGCAGGTCACTGACACGGTGGAGAACCCGAACCCGGCGTACAACGAGGATGTTCAGAAGATCACCGAGGGTGAGAATCTTGACGACGTCACCACCATCGACGACAACGATGAAGCCAATGTGACCAACGTCGAAATCGACGGCGAGACCGCCGCGGTGATCACCGACGAGGAGTCGGATGAGGCGACGTCGGAGGAGAACACTGAGGTCGAAGAGGTCGTCGATAATGCGGAGGCACCTGCGCTCGACCTGGTGCCATACTTCACGACGAGCTCCTGGAAAGCTTCCGGCTTTGCTGGGTCCGTGGCGCTGCGTGTGAAGAATGTGGGCACCGAGCGCTACTGGGCGGAGTTCCCGGCGCTGACGTTCCGCGTTGAGGTGCGTACCGAGTCCGGCCCGAAGGGTGTGGACCGCCTGATCACCACCACCGGCGCGAACGGCTCGCACATCCGTGACCTCGGCTACAACGCCAAGAAGGGCGCGCGCATCTTCGAGGTGACGCTGTCCAACCCGGTCAACGCCGGTGACGACATGCTGCTCGGCGCGTTCAGCTTCGGCGACGGCAAGACCAAGGAAGGCCGCCTGCACAACTACATGACGGTCACCCAGACCAGCCGCCTGGCCGGTGACGTCTCCCAGTGGAACGACCAGAACGTCGACTCTCGCGACGTGACCGTGTCCGACTTCGGCCGCTGGCTGAAGGGCACCTTCTAGGGAGCATTTTGTGTAATTCGTAGTGCCAAGTTATCCACAGGTTGTGGATGGTTCTGTGGAGAGGACCGTTATCCACACCTGTGGATAACTCTGTGCACAACCTATTCGCACATCGAACGCCTGGCGTAATGAGCTGCAATGATGCCCATTCGCCAGGCGTTTTTTCTTGTGAATCGCTGACATGTTCTAGCGATGTTCTAGAAATTACACGGTTGTGTTTATCCACAATGTGGACAACTCTGTGGAGTTCTCCACCGGTGTACAAACTTGGGGATAACGTGTGAAAAACTAGGCAACACCAATCACAAACGCCACAGCAGCCACAGCTGCTACGGCCGCAAGAGCGGACGCGAGCCACCTGACGCGCTTCTTCACCGACGTCACAGGCCAGCCCGCCAACAAGCCCACCACCAAACCGCCAAGGTGCCCCCACAGACTGATACCCGGGGACAGCACCGAGTAAGCAAGATTCGCGCCGACCAGGGCCAACGGCGCCCGGACGTTGACCTTCTGGCGCATCGACAGGGCGAGCAGCACGCCCATCAGCATGTAGAGGGCGCCGGACGCGCCGGCCGTGGGCACGTCGTAGTTCCACTCCAACACGGATGCCGACGACCCCAACACGCCCGCCACGTACAGCAGCGAATACGGCCCAGTCCCCAGGCGACGCTCCAGCTGCGGGCCCAACAACGCCAACGTGATCATGTTCACGACCACATGGGAGATATCCACATGCAGAAAGCCGGCCAGGAGGGTGCGGAGGGTGGCGGAGGGGGCGTCGATAAATGGGCCGAAGAGCACCATGTTCTCGGCGAGGCTGGAGCCCCACACCACGTTGCTGATCGAATGCGACTGGAGCGCCGTAATCACGAAAACGCCCAGGCAGACGACGGTGATCAGCGCGGTTGCGGGCGCGCCGCGGAAGAGAGAGCGAACGAATTGCATACGGCTACGGTACGGGGCGACCTGCAATTATTGCGAAATTGTGTGAAAGATGTGCCCGTATCTGATTTTTCGCATCTGGACACATCTTTGTGGATATTTCAGGAGAGACGCTTGATATAGTCCGCCATTCCAGGGACCGTGAACTGCACAACACCGTGGTCAGGGGCAAAAATGAGACCCTTCTCAATCAAGTGCTTCCGGTTACTACTCAACGAATTCACCGAAACGTCAAGCGAATCCGCGATGTCCTTCGTGGGAACCTGCTTCGCAGAATGCGCAGCCATCGCCTGCAAATAGCGCTTCTCACCAGGCGTCGCACGCTCCCAACGGCTCGGGAAGAACCCGGCGTCAAGGGCCGCATTGCCTTCCGCCACCGCAAGCTGCGCATCACTTTCGGTAAACGGCGAAGCAGGAGCAACGTTCCAGATCGCCTTCCCATACTCCTGCAGGAAATAGGGGTAATTCAGAGCGGCGTCCACAAGATTCCGCAACGCTGCTGATGTAAACAGCACCCCTTGCCTGGTAGCCGGATCCTCAAGTGCGGCCGCCGCCGCGCTATCTGACAATGGACCAATCTTGCGGTACTCGAACAGACGCTCCGCGTACGACTGAGATTCCGCCAACTTCTGAGGCAACGTAGGCAGGCCCGCCCCGAACACATAAAACGGCAAACCACGCTGGCCCGCCTGGTGCTGCGCGGTAATCACCGCCGACATCAATTCCGCATCAAGGTCCTGCATCTCGTCAATAAAAAACGCAATCGCCTTTCCGTCCTTCTGCGCGGACTCTGCGACACTCAGCACAAGTTCCTCGAGATCCATCCCGATATCACCAGAGTCAGAAATACCCGCCTGAGCAGGTACCTCCAGCGCGACGTCAATACCACCGACATGCCAAGCAAACGAAGAAATCGCTGGAAGTGCGTCCTTGAAATGCTGCCACCGCTTACGCAACGACACCTTCCGCGCACTCAACGCCAGTTCACGGGCCAACCGCTTCCGGACCCGCTGCGCACCAGCACGATCAGCGCTTGCCTCAAGCTGCACCGTCAACCAATCTGCATTCTCGGCACGCGACGCGAGTTCATTCAGCAACACCGTTTTGCCCACCCCACGCAAACCACTCAGGATAACGCCGCGATTGTGCAATCCGCTGCGGGTCCTTGTGATGATCGCCTCGACAAGCTCGAGCTCCGCTTCGCGCCCTGTCAGCGCAGGTGGTCGCAGTCCCGCACCTGGCGAATACGGGTTCAGTGTTTGGTCCATGGGTTCACAATAATCGAAAATGTGTGAAATATCCGGCTAGATGTGCCCAGATGTCCCCGTATCTGATTTTTCGCATCTGGGCACATCTTTATGGATATTTCAGGTTAGACGGGTGTGCTGGGGCTGGGGGTTGGGGGCTGGGGCCGTGCTGCTTGCTGAAATCCGTTCCGGTCGAGGTGTTCAAGGAGTGCGACGCTGGTCGCCAAAAATCGGCCGGGGTGGGTCGAAATGCGCGACCTGCATCGCACGCTTCGAAGCGCACGCTACGAGCAGATTTGAGGGCCGGAGGCGCCAAAAGCGCCAGCGCGGCCTACCAGGTCGGGCCGGGCAGGTGGGCGCGCCAGCCGAGGACCACGTTGACCAGGCAGCACAGGGCGAGGATGGTGCCGATGACGAACAGGGTGGTGAAGCCGACGACGGGCGCGGCGGCACTGAAGACCATCGGGATGAAGAAGCCGGTGTAGGACACGGAGTAGTAGACGGCGGTCAGGCCGGCGAGTTCGTCGGCGTTGGCGATGCGTTGGACCTCGGAAAGTCCGGCGACCAGGGCCAGGCCGTAGCCGGCGCCCATGATGGCGGCGGCTGCAACGCCGATTGGCAGCGAGAGGGACCGGGACGCCTCGGCGGCAAGGATGCAGCCGACGGTGATCACGGCCATCGCGACGGCGGACGCGCGGGCGGACCTACTCGTATCGATGACACGGCCGAGCATCTGGACGCCGACGCCGCAGCCGAGGGTCACGACCGTCATGAAGCCGGAGAACGCGATGGGCATATCGTGCGCTGAGCTGGACAGCAGCTGCGGCAGCAGGGCGTACGCGGCGCCGGCGCAACCGAATACCCACGGCGCGACCGGCACGACGATGCGCACGAAGCGGCGGTGCGCGGCGGATGGGATGTGCAGCATTTCGAGCATGTCGCGAACCCGCAGCTCGAGGAAGGTTTCCTTCACGGTGCCCCGGCGCGGCGGGCGGGTTTCCGGGGTGTCCAGGAGCCAGTAGGCGGTGCCGAGTGTGAGCAGGATGTGCAGCACGTACGCGGTGTGCGTGGGCCACGGGCCCCACTGCGCCAGCACGGAGGCGAGCGCCGCGCCGATCAGGAAGCCGACGGTCAGGCACATCGACGCCTTGCGCGGCCCCGACGCCGGGTCCCCTCCCGCTTTAATAATCAGCTCCGAGACCCACGTGGACCCCACCGCCATCACGATGCCCAGGGCGAGCCCGCACAGGATGCGGCCCGTCGCGATCACCAGTGGCTCGTTCGGGGCGATGGACAGCAGGAAGGACCCTACGAGCGAAAGTGGTGCGGCTGGGAGCATGGTGGGGCGTCGTCCAATGTGGTCGGACAGCGGACCGCTGATCAGCAGCGCCGGGATGATGCCCAGGACGTAAGCGGCGAGCAGCCCATTGACGGTGACCTGCGAAAAGTGCGAGGTTTCGCGGTACATCACGAGCAGCGGGGTGAATTCGTTGCCGCCCCACGCGACAGCAACCATGCTGCCTGCGACGGGGAACCATGCGCGCGGATGAAATTGTTGAGTCATAATCAGTTCTTCACGTTGTCCGATTGGTAGCACGAATATATTGCTCCTCGGATGAGGTATGACCAAATCGCGCCCCGCTAGGGGTCCAACTTTTCGACGACGGCTCCGCCCCTGCGCTATGAATCCAACCCGAGCAGCGTTTGTCCCGCCTCGGCGAGCCGGACTACTAACGGCTTCGCGCTAAGCCGCTCGATGAACCCACGTCCTTCGAGGGAGTCCAGCGCTGGCCTCACGGTTTGCTTCGATCGCTTCTGGTAGTTCGCAATTTCGTCCCAACTTGCACCACTCCTTGGGCCAAGCAGGTGCACTTGCCCGAGCAGGAACAGCGTTTGCTGTTCGTAGTGAGTCAGGTCTTCCGGGTTGTCGTCCGTCCATGCCTCACAAACCTCGGCGAGTCGGCGAAGCTCGTCGGATTTTTGAGTAAGGAAGATCAGACGTTCTTCCTGAGCATGCAACAGCGTTTGCACCATTGATTCAACAAAGAAGGTCCCCTCTCCTCTATTCATCGGGTGCTCAGCGTTGATAAACGCAGCGTAATATGCGCTCTTCTCCTTCATAATTCCGCTTGAGAGCGACAGTGCGGTTGGCGTCGAAAGCAGGTTACCTAAGCGCAGTGCCAGCAAGAATCTGCCGAAGCGTCCATTACCGTCGTAGAAAGGGTGCGTGTGTTCGAGCATGAAATGCTCAATAAACGCTAGGACAAGCTCGGGGCCGTCGTATAGGTCGTGAATCAGCAGCATGGTCCCTACGCGCTGGTTGATCTCGGCCTCGTCAGTGGCGCCGCGGTGGACGGGTTCTGCACTGCCATAGTCATAAATGCTGACGGGCGACTTTCTAAAGAGTTCGCCGTCCAGTATGTCGTCTTCGCCGATCTCGTCCCCTAGCAACGAGTCATACAACTCGCGAACACCACGCAATGTGTCAGGAAGCTTCACAGGTTCGTCCGATTGGAAGAGCGCCATGTACGCGCTCGCCATCTCCTGAAACCGCTTCCTCGCTATCCCCGGCCCGTTGTTTCGACGCGCCGCTTCAAGCGCTTCGCCGATCTCATGCCTAGTTGAGTGAATGTTTTCAATTTGGTTGGATGCTTGGATCTCATCAATCAACAGCGAATAGACGTAGTGGTGGCGCGCTGCTCCTGGCAGCTTTATCCACAATTCTGCGAGGGCAAGTTCATTGCGCCACACTTGCTCCATCTTCGTCGCGAGCTCCCTGGTGACCACGACAAACAAGTCGTGCTCCCCTACCGGGTAGGAGAAACGAAGCGTTGAAGGTAGCTGAAGGCGAGACCTGTGTTCATGGTCGACGGTTTTCGCGTCGTGCTGGTGAAACACGGTTTTCAATGGTCGGTATGCCACGTTGCCCCTCAATCTTCTGAAAATCTGGAAAAGCAGAACTTAGATGCCACTCGATACGCACCTATCTTATAGAAATCGCGGTTTTTAAAAGATAGCTCCGTGCACGAGCCGTTCTATCTTCTGTCCCGCACGGTTGTTAGAATGACGCCATGATTACAGGCGCACTAAAGTCCCAGGTAGACCGCATTTGGGACGCTTTTTGGTCCGGCGGCATCTCAAACCCGATCACCGTGATCGAGCAGTTCACCTACCTGCTGTTCATGCGCCAGCTCGACGAACGCCAAGCGGAGGCCGAGTTCCTCGCCAACACACTGGACGGCGAGCCCGATGACACCCAACTATTTTACGACGCCACCCACGACCACCTGCGCTTTTCCAAGTTGTTGGCCGTCGATTCGCCCGAGGCACGCTTCACCGCGTTCCGCGAGGGGTTCGACTACATCAAACAGCTCGGCGCCGCGCGTGACAGTGGGTTTGTCACCCATATGAAAGACGCGGCGTTCCTGATCCCGAACCCGGCGACGCTGACAACGGTGGCGACGATGATCGCAAAGCTGGAGTTCTCGAATAAGGACATGACGGGCGACTTGTACGAGTACATGTTGTCCAAACTGGCCACCGCCGGCACGAACGGACAGTTCAGGACACCAAGCCACATCATCGAACTCATCGTGGCGCTGACTGAACCGAAGGTCACCGACCGGCTCATCGACCCAGCCTGCGGCACCGCCGGTTTCCTCGCCGCCACCAGCGAATACCTGCGTGATGATTTCAAAAACGCCACCAAACTGCAGCGCGAGCAGTACCTCGCCTGCGGCCTGACCGGATTCGATTTCGATTCCACGATGGTGCGCATCGCCGCGATGAACATGGTGATGCACGGCTTTAGCGACCCGAACATTTCCTACCTTGACTCCCTGCAGGAACTGGCGCCAGAGCGGCTTGAGGCGTTCGATGTGCTACTCGCCAACCCGCCGTTTGCGGGCTCGATTAATCAGGACATTTTGGACCCAAAGTTGGCGTCGATCAAGACGAAGAAAACAGAACTACTCTTCATCGCAAGGTTTCTGACCTTGTTAAAGCTCGGTGGCAGAGCAGCTGTCGTTGTGCCGGAGGGTGTGCTGTTCGGCTCGACGCGCGCGCACAAGACGCTGCGCAAAGAGCTTGTGGACAACCAGAAAATCGACGGCATCATCAAACTGCCGTCCGGCGCGTTTAAGCCGTACACCGGGGTGTCCACCGCCATCGTGTGTTTTACCCGCACCGACTCGCCGGGCCAAAATGAGCACATCTGGTTCTACGACATCACCGCCGACGGGCGCTCCCTCGACGACAAACGCACCCCACTGCTCGCCGAGGAACTACTCGGCCCCTGGCCCAAGACTCCACTTGACGACGCCCAGCTGCGCCTGAATAACCTGCCCGACGTTGTGGCGCGCTTTCACAACCAGACCGCCGAACGCGACCGTGCGCGCACCGAAGCGTCTTTCACCGTCCCCGTCGATGAGATCCGCGAGGCGGACTACGACTTGTCGATGAACCGGTACAAAGAAATCGTCTTCGAAACCGAGGAAACCCGCGACCCGCAGGATATTCTTGCCGACATCGACGCCCTCGACGCCGAAATCGCCGACGCCATGAGCACGCTCAAGGGGCTGATCTAG